>CAZIIB010000021.1:0-2433 GCA_964539125.1 uncultured Thermoanaerobaculia bacterium
GTCTGATTCACGAATCCCTTGTCTTTCGTTGCGGCGCCGCGAGGCCGGATACCAGGCGCCGCGACGCAGGCGATGCCGAGCCATCGGTGAGGAGCGGCAACGCCGTAGACGGCCACGCGCCGCCGTAACCCGAAGGGCGCAGGGGGGTTGCGGGCGTCTCCTGCGTTGCTCGTCGTCGACGATGCTACGGCATCGCCTCCCGGGTACCCGCGCCCGCAGGGCGTGGGTGGCGCCTTGGAGCCACTCCGCAAGACCCCTGCGCGAAAGACAAGGGATTCGTGAATCAGACCACTAGCCTCCAGTCCTCGGGGCCGCGGCCAGGGAAACCCTGCCTCCGGAGTCTCTCCGCCGCTGGGGGCGGTGGCTGGACAGAGTTGATAAGGTTGCTTCGCGACGGCGGCAAGAGCCGCGACGGTGAGACGCGCTCGGGGAGGTTCCATGAATGAGACGGCGCAGGTGGTGACGCTCGTCGGCGGCGGGGCGAGCGCCCATGTCCTGGTGCCCTTCCTGTCGGGCGCCGGGCATGACGTCCAGCTCTTGACGCGGAGACCGGAGAGCTGGTCCCGCGAGATCCGGCTCGAGCTCCAGTCGATCGACGAGGAGGTCGAAGAGGTCTTCACCGGCACGCTGGAGCGGGTCTCCGACGATCCGGCGGAGGTCGTCCCCCAAAGCGACGCCGTCGTGCTCTGCATGCCCGTGTCCCACTACCGCGAGGCTCTCCACCGCGTGGCGCCTCACCTCGCCCGGGAGCGGGAGGTAGCCGTCGGCACGGTCTACGGGCAGGCCGGCTTCCACTGGATGACCGGGGAGATCGAGGCGGCGCACGGTCTCGACAACCTGACGACCTTCGCCGTGGGCCTCATCCCCTGGGTCTCGCGGGTAAGGGAGTACGGCTCCATCGGCATCACCTACGGGTGCAAGGCGGTCAACGTCGCCGCCGTCGCGCCGAGGGACCGCTTCGCCGATCTCGATCGTCGGCTCCTTCACGATTTCTGCGCTCGATGGTTCGACCGCGGCGCCTTCGAGCAGGCGGACTCGTTCCTCTCCCTGACCCTCTCCGTCGACAACCAGATCATCCACCCCTCCCGCTGCTACGGCCTCTTCCAGCGCTACGGGGGGAGATGGTCGAGCTTCGACGAGATCCCGTACTTCTACCGCGACTTCGACGCGCTGTCCGCCGACCTGCTGCGGGCCCTCGACGACGACTACACCGCGGTGCGGGACGGCATTCGCAGCCGCTTTCCGGATCGCGAATTTCCTTACATGCTCGACTACCTCGCCCTCGAGCGCCTCTCCTACCAGTCACACAACGTCGACATCCAAGAGTCCTTCACCACCTCGAAGACTCTCGGCGCCATCAAGCCCCCGGTCAAGCAGGACGAGGGTGGCGACTGGGTGATCGACACCGACCACCGCTTCTTCACCGACGACATCTCCTACGGCGTCTGCATCGCCAAGTGGATGGCCCAGGAGATGGGCCTCCAAGTGCCGACGATGGACGCGATCATCGAGTGGGTCCAGGGCATCCGGGGAGAGCGCTGGATCGAAGACGGCCGGTTGCTCGTCGACAGCCCGAGCCTCCGGGCCGACTTCGCCTCCGGGATCCCACCGGTCTACGGCATCGAGACGATCGAGGGCGTCGTCGACTGAGCGGCAGCTAGCCGTGTTCCCGCTCTCGATCGCGGGTGTACGGCTCTTCACCGCGTCTCCGGACCAACGGACGAGAGAGTTTCGAGCTCGTCTCGCGGCGGGGGAGCGACGACCCCGGCCGGGGCGGCCCACTTCCGTTCAGGGCCGCCTGGCCCGGACGCCGGTATCGGGTCCGGGTGGCATCAAGCCCGCCCGCTCTGGAAACGCAGGGACAGGGGAATGGTTCTGGGTCGGACGGTCTCGAGCGCCGGCGGCGTCACCCTGCTTGGCGAGGGCGTCACCCACGTGCAGCTCGGCTTCGCCGCCGATGTCCGGGCCGTGAGGATCAGCTTCCATGTCGCTCCGGTCGACTTGCGGGAATCCGAGGAATCCGTCCGTCTCCTCCGGTGAGACGAAGACAGGGTAGGTCCCCTCGGGACGACGAGCTCACGGCACTCGAGAGGAGACGTGCGATGCGGGGAAGGATGGTCCGTGCTGGTTGGAGGCTCACCATGGTCGTGGGCGGCCTGCTGCTCGCCGTGCCGGCGGTGGCGTCGGACGCGAAGAAGGTGGTTCCCGGCGGGAGCAAGTCGGTCCAGGTCGACTGCGCCAAGGGCGAGAGTGTTCAGGCGGCGATCGACAAGGCCAAGGGCCCGGTCGACGTCACGATCAGCGGGTTCTGCGCGGAGCACGTCGTGATCCGGAAGTCCGGCGTGAGCCTGGTCGGAGCCTCTGGGGATCCGTCGACCGACGGCATCACCGGCGAGACGGCGAGCGGCGATCCCGTCGACCTGGACAGAGACC
>CAZIIB010000021.1:2443-16811 GCA_964539125.1 uncultured Thermoanaerobaculia bacterium
CATGGTGGTCGACGCCAACGATCACGCCAAGAGCCCGCCCTCTCCCGAGACCCAGGCCGTCATCCTCACCGACCTGGGGATTCGCAACAGCGCGGGCTTCGGCCTCGTGGGGGTCAACGCCGGCGTCGGGCTCGTCAACGTCCGTGCCAACGACAACACGTCGACCGGCGCCTACTTCACCGGTGGATCGTTCGTCGTGACCGACCGGCTCCAGGTGGACCACAACGGCAACGGGCTGCAGTCGAACCGCAGGTCGCTCATCGACTGTGGGAGCTGCACGGTGGATGCGAACGGCGGCTGGGGGGTGCGGGCCACGAGCGGGGGGCAGATCGACCTCTACGACGCCGGCAGCGGTGGCGGACCCGGGTCGATCTCCGGGCCCAACGGCGTCGCCGCCTGGTACGGCGGGCGCGTCTGGCTCGAGCCCGGCACCCAGGTCACGGCGACCAGCAACCGGGCCCTGTGGGCGCTCCAGCAGGGCGGGATCGAGTCCTACGGCGCCCAGGTCGCCGGGCCGATCTGGTGCGGGATCGGCGGCGAGCTCTACTTCACGGACCTCGACCAGACCTCGAACAGCGGGTTCAACCAGCTCTACAGCGAGTGCACGGCCCAGTTCGAAGGCGGGACGATCACCCTCACGGGCACGACCGTCGTCGACACGCACGCCTCGGGGTCGCTCTACGGCGGCACGCTGAACCTGGACGACCTGGTCTGTGCCGGTGGCGGCGACTTCGTGTGCTACGGCACGGTCGACAAGACGAGCTCGACCTGCGGCGGCTGCCCGTGAGGTGACCCTGAGGGCGGTTGAAACCCCGCTTCCGGACCGCCGTAGGTCTGGACGTGGCCCACGACTCGCGCTCCGGTCGGGAGATCTCGGTATTCCTGGCGCTGACGTTCGCGCTCAGCGCGATCTGCTATGCGCTGATCATTTCGAGCGGGGGCCTGGAGAGCCGCCACGGCGAGCTCTACACCCTCGCCTTGATGTGGTGCCCGGGCCTCTCGGCGCTGGCGGTGAGCCTCCTCCTCCGCCGCACCCTGCGCGGCCTCGGCTGGGGGTGGGGGCGCACCCGTTACCAGCTCCTGGCCTACCTCCTGCCGCTGGCCTACGCCGCCGTCGTCTACCTCCCCGTCTGGGCGCTGGGTCTCGGCGGGTTCAACGAGGAGGTCTGGAGCCACGCCGCCCAGAAGTTCGGTGTCGCCTCGCTCCCGACCCCGCTGGGGTTCGTGGGCCTCCTCGTCATCGCGGGCCTGCTCGGCATCGTTCCCAACTCGATCTTCGCCCTGGGCGAGGAGCTCGGCTGGCGGGGTTTCCTCGTGCCCCGGCTGGTCGAGCGCTACGGTTTCACCCGGGCCTCCTGGATCAGTGGCTCGATCTGGGCCCTCTGGCACTTCCCCCTCATCCTCTTCGGCGGCTACCGCGGCCGGGCGCCGCTCGCCTTCGAGATGGTCTGCTTCACGGTCCTGGTGGTGGGCATCAGCTTTCCCTTGGCCTGGCTGCGGCTGCGCTCGGGGAGCGTGTGGACCGCCATGCTGCTCCACGCCAGCCACAACATGTTCATCCAGTCGCTGTACGACCGCCTGACCACCGATACGGGGCCCACGAAGTGGCTGACGGGGGAGTTCGGGGCCGGCCTCGCCCTCGTCGCGGTGGTGGTGGCCTACCTCTTCTGGCGTCGCCGCGACCTCGTCGCGGTCTCGCCTCCCGGCCGGCTCCTCACTTGATCGCGAAGAACGCGAAGTGGGTGCCCTGGGGGTCGAGGGCCTGGGCCGACTGGCCGCCCCCGGGGACGTCCGTGGGGGGGACGATGATCTTCCCGCCGTGGGCGGTGATGCGCTCGACGGTGGGGGCCATCTCGGGGACGTTCACGTAATAGAGCCACTTCGGGGGCATACCGGTGTGCTTCGCCGCGTCGAACATGCCCCCCGCCGAGCGGTCCTCGGGGTCGTCGGGGTGGCCGAACATGAAGTAGGTGCCCCACTCGGGGCCCATGTCCATGCTGGTCGTGTGCCGCCAGCCGAAGAGCTCGGAGTAGAACTTCCAGGCGCTCTCGTGGTCGGTCGTGTTGAGCTCGTGCCAGCCGACGGAGCCGATCTTCATCTGCTCGGGCGGCGGCATCGGGTCGCCCTTCGGCTTGAAGAGGGCGATCATCGCGCCCTGGGGGTCGGTGACGACGGCGAAGCGGCCGACCTCGGGAATGTCGGTGCCGGGGGTCAGGATCCTGCCGCCGAGCTCCTCGGCCCGCCGGGCGGAGCCGTCGACGTCGTCGACCGCCACGTGGGCCCACCACTGGGGCGTGAAGCCGGCCTCCCGGTGCTCGGGCTGGAGCTCCATCACGCCGCCGACCCGGGTGTCGCCCGAGAGCCAGATGGAGTAGGGGTTGTCGCCGTCGCCGAAGGGCTCGGTGGCCCAGCCGATGACCTGGGTGTAGAAGGCCTTGGCGGCCTCGGCGTCCGGGGTCAGAAGCTCGTACCAGACGAATCGTCCCGTGTTGCTCATCGCGGTCTCCTTTCTAGGGTCGGATCGATCAGACTCGATCATACGAACTCGGCGTCGCAACGTGGTGGGCACGAGGTGAACAGCGGGTGAAACGTGCCCACGATCTTCGATCGTTTCCTTCGCCTCATCGAGCGGCCTCCGTGAAACAAGCCGGGGCCTCGGCCGTCTTGGAGGATGACGCCGTCCCGATCCCTGGTCGACCCCGCCGAATCGATCTCGCCGAGGAGCCCTCTCATGTCCCTCTCCGTCTTCGCCCGCGCCCTCCTAGTGCTCCTCGTGGCCCTCGCCGTGGTCTCTCCTCTCGCGGCCGCCCAGCCTTCCGCCGGCGGTCCCGATGAGCCCGGCGAGCTCGGCGTCGAGGCGTGGCGGGCCGACCTCGACCAGCTCGCCCACCGGATCGAGACCGAGCACTTCCAGCCCTACCGCCGGATCTCGGAGGCGGACTTCCGGGCCGCGGTGGCGGAGCTGCGGGCGGCGATCCCCCGTCTGACCGACCGGGAGGTGATGTTCCGGATGGCGGAGCTCGTGGCCCGGATCGGCGACGGCCACACTCGCCTCGCCCTGCCGCGCCTCGATCCCGAGCTCGCCATGCCCCTCGAGGCCGGCCACGGCGGCACCCCGCCGCCCCGGGTGGCGGGCCTGCGGCTGGCGAACCTGCCGGTGGCCTTCGGACTCTTCGACGACGGCCTCTACGTGGTCCGCGCCACCCGGAAGCTGGCGCGCCTGGTGGGCGCCCGCGTCGAGTCGTTCGAGAGCGCGTCCGGCCCGGTGAGCGCTGCCGAGGCGGTGAAGCGCACCCGGAGGCTCGCCTTCGCCGACAACGAGCAGGGGATGAAGTGGTACGCACCGGACCGGCTGGCGCTGCCCGCCGTCCTCGCCTTTCTCGGGATCACGGACGACCCGGAGGAGACCCCCCTCGACCTGGTCCTGCCCGACGGCCGGCGCGAGCGGGTGGTCCTCGCTCCGGCCGACCCGGCGGCCGAGTGGACCCCGCTGGGGGGCCGGAGCCAGGAGCCGCTCTGGATCGGCCGCCGGGACGAAGCCCGGTGGAGCCGGGTGCTCGCCGACCGCCACGCCCTCTACGTGCAGGTCAACGAGCTCGAGCTCCACTCGGGCGAGCCGGCGGGCGACTGGTACCGCCGGGTGCTTCGCGAGGGCGAGGCGGCGGGCGCCCGACGGCTGGTGATCGACCTGCGCTGGAACTTCGGCGGCTCGGGCTCCTGGAACCGAGCGATCACGCGCGCCGTGGCGGCGAGCCCGTTCAACGAGTACGGGCAGCTCTTCGTCCTCACCGGCCGGCGGACCTTCTCGGCCGCCCAGGCCCTGGTCCAGGAGCTCGAGGTGGGGACCCTGGCGATCTTCGTGGGCGAGCCCACGGGCAGCCGGCCGGGGCACTTCGGCGACCCCAAGAAGGGGCAGCTCGAGCACAGCGGCCTGACCCTCAGGGTCTCGCGGCTCTACTGGAGCCCGGAGTTCGCCGGCGACACCCGCGACGCGATCGCCCCCCACCTGCCGGTGGCCCTCACCGGCGTCGACTTCTTCGCCGGCCGGGACCCGGTGCTCGAGGCCGCCCTCGCCTATCGGGCGCCCGAGGGGATCGGGGCGCAGGTGGAAGATCTCCTGCGCCGGGGGCGCATCCAGCAGGCGGTGATCCACCTCGCCCGCTTCCTCGACGATCCCCGCTTCGACCACCAGGTGGCCGAACCCCTGGCGGCCGCCGGCGGCCGGCTGCTCGACGACGGGCGCCTCACCGAGGCCTCCTACCTGTTCGCCCTGGCCGGCGAGTACTTCCCCGACGCACCCGCGGTCCAGGCCGGCCGAAAGCGCCTGCAAGAGCTCGAGGACCATCCCCGGGGCGGCGCCTGAAAAGTGGCTGGCACCTTGTGACAGGTGGCTGGCACCTTGTGGTGAAAAGTGGCTGGCACCTTGCGGGGCGGTCTGGCTTGGCTCTTGCCCGACCAGCAAGTGTGAAGGTGCTACACTGGATGCCACAGGGGGAACGCCCATGCCCCATCCCAGCACCGACGATCGCGAACCGCTCCATGCGCTGCGGCTCTCCGAAGACCGCCGGAGAGCTCCGCGCACTCCGGTACCCGACCTCTTCGTCGCTCTCGAGATGTCCGACACCTCGGCCGTCCCCTTGTCTCCCAGGGTGTCCGACCGGCGCCGCCGTCCGAGCTGGACGAGCTCGGCCATCGACATCAGCAGCGAAGGCCTGGCGCTGACCCTGCCGGACGAGGTGCCGGTGGGCTCGGAGGTGCTCCTGACCTTCCGCCTGGACGAGCAGACGGCCTTCGCGCGTGTCCCCTCGAGGGTCGTCCGCAAGCAGAAGGGCTTCGGAGTCGGCGCCGTGCGCTTCGCCTCCTGGCCGGAGTCGGACCGCCTGGCCCTGCTCTCCTACCTGCACCAGATCTCCTCGGCCCTGGGCGGCAGCTGAGCCCCGGTCGGAGCCCGCTCCCGGGCAACCCGGGATCCGCTGCGGATCCGGCCCGCTCACCGCTTCCGCTCGAGGAACTCCCTCGCCCCGCGGCGTGCCTCTCCCGAGTCGAGCGTCTCGAGGCCGCGCCGCGTCTCGGCCGCCAACGCCTCCTCGAAGGGCAGATCGAGACCCTCGTAGAGGCTCCGCCGGTCGTTCCGCAGGCAGGTCTCGGGGAGCGCCGCGAGCTCGGCGGCGAGGGCCTCGGCGGCCGGGCGGCTCTCGCCGTCCGGTACCACCCGGTGGACGAGGCCGATGGCCAGGGCCTCCTCCGCGGCCACCGGTCTCCCGGTGAGCACCAGGTCCAGCGCCCGGGAGAGCCCGATCAAGCGGGGCAGGCGGACGGTGCCGCCGTCGACCAGGGGCACGCCCCAGCGGCGGCAGAAGACGCCGAAGACCGCGCCTTCCTCGGCCACCCGGAGGTCGCACCAGAGGGCGAGCTCGAGGCCCCCCGCCACGGCGTAGCCGGCGACCGCCGCCACCACGGGTTTCGCGAGGCGCATCCGGGTCGGACCGAGGGGCCCGTCGCCGTCCGCCGCCACCCGGTTCGGGTGCCCCCCGGCGATCGCCGCCAGGTCGGCGCCGGACGAGAAGTGGCCGCCCTCGCCCCAGAGCACGGCGGCGCGGGCCTCGTCGTCGGCCTCGAACTCGCGGAAGGCCCCGGCCAGCGCCTCGGCGGTCGGGCGATCGACGGCGTTTCGCACCTCCGGCCGGGCGAGGATCACGGTCCACACCGGCCCCTGTCGCTCCACGCGTACGGACATCGGCCCTCCTCCGGCCCGCGCCTGGCGGGCTCGGCGCAAGAGGTTAGCAGCCGGCGGGAACCTTCCTCCCGTCGAGGCGTTATGTTGAGCGGAGCCTGGAGAGGCAGGACGTGAGCACCCCCATCGCGCAAGCCGTGACCGACCCCACCGACGCGGAGCTGATGGCGCGGGTCCGCCGCGGCGACGAGGACGCCTTCGCGACCCTCGTCGACCGCCACAAGGACCCGCTGGTGGCCTACCTGGCCCGGCTCACCGGCTCCCTCGATCGGGCGGAGGACCTGGCCCAGGAGACCTTCCTGCGCCTCTACCGGGCCGCGCCCCGCTACCGGGAGCAGGGCTACCTCGCCGCCTTCCTCTACCGGATCGCCACCAACCTGGTGCGTTCCGAGGCGCGCCGCGAGCGGCGCTGGCGGAGCCTTCTGGGCGAGCTCGCCCGCTTGGGCCCCGGTCACCGGGAGGAGGTCGAGCCCGGCGGTCCCCGGCGGCTCCTCGCCCGCGAGCTCCGCGGTCGGCTGGCGGAGGCGGTCACCGCCTTGCCGCTCGGCCTCCGGGTGCCCCTGGTGCTGTTCGAGATCGACGACTGGCCCCAGGGCGAGATCGCCCGCGTCCTGGGCTGCCGGGTGGGGACGGTCAAGAGCCGGCTCCACCGCGCTCGAGCCCGGCTGCGCCACGAGCTCGCGGCGTACTGGGACGGCTGGAACGGAGGGACGACATGAACCGAGACCCGCTGCGCGAGGCGCTGCGCTCGCTTCCCAAAGAGCGCGCCCGAGCGGACTTCACCCCGCGGCTGCTGGCGCGCCTGGAGACAGATCGCCGCCGCGACCGGGACCTTCCGGCCATCCGCCGGCCCACCTGGCGGGCGGTCGCGGCGGCCACCGCTCTCGCCGGCGCGATGGCGATCGGCGGCGTGGCCATCTCCCGGTTCGCCGCGCGACCCGACGCCGCGGCCCACACGGCGGTGGCTCCACAGCCCGAAGCGCGCCGCGCTCGACTCGAACGGCTCGAGGCCGAGCGCGCGCGGCTCTCCGCCGAGCTTCAGGAGCTCAAGCGGATGGCCGACACTGCGGACCCCGTGATCTACCTGGGAGGTGACGACCGGGTCGACCTGGTCCTCGACGTGGGCCGGCTGGCCCGCCGTCACCAGGCCGGGGTCGAGCCCGCCGCCTACCGCCGGCCCGACACTCCCTGACCTCCACTACGACCCGACTCATCGAGGAGACGACTCACCATGAACGACGCGATGCCATCCCACGGAACGGCCCTGCCGAGCGCCGGACGCGCCCGGCGACTTCATTCTCTCCCCCTGCTCCTGGCGGCCTTCGCCCTCGTCGGCACGCCGGCGCTTTGGGCGTCCGGCGCGGGTCACGTGGTCTCGGCGACCGTCGCCCAGGCCCCCACGAAGGTGAAGGTCGAGGCCGACGCCAAGACCAAGTCCAAGACCCGCGAGCTGGTGGTGGTCGCCGAGCCCGGCGACCAGCCGGACGGCGGCGTCTGGATGACCAAGGTGCTGGGCGGCGGCTACCTGGGCGTCGAGCTCTTGCCCATGACCCAGGAGCTCCGGACCCACTTCGGCGCGCCGGAGGATCGGGGCGTCCTGGTCTCCCGGGTCGAGGAGGGGAGCCCCGCGGCCAAGGCGGGCCTCCAGGCGGGCGACGTGATCACCCGGATGGACGACGAGGCGGTGGAGTCGCCCTGGGACCTGACCCTCGCCGTGCGGGGGCACGAGAAGGGCGACACCGCCCGGATCGCCCTCTGGCGCGACGGCAAGCCCCTGGACTTCGAGGTCCAGCTCGACGAGCGGGAGCGCCGCAAGATCGACCTCGGCCAGCTCGTCGAGTCCGGCGACGACGGCCGGAAGACCATCCGGTTGAAGGAGCTTCTGTCTCCGGGCGACGGCCCCCCCCTGATGTACCTCCATCCCGAGGCCATGGACCGGCTGGGCGAGTCCCTCGACAAGGTCGACTGGCCGCGCCTCGACGAGCGGCTGGGCCAGAGAAACCGCGAGTTGGAGAAGCGGCTGGACGAGCTGGAGAAGCGGCTGGACGAGCTCCAGAAGGAGCTCGACCGGTCGACCGGCAAGCCCAAGTAGATTCGATCGGGGAGGGGGGGAGGGGATGCCCCCTCCCGGCCTCGGCCTCGGTTCCGTGCCCGGGGGTCAGCGGGCGCCGGTGGTGTGGAGGTAGCGGATCAGGCGGTGGAAACCACCGAGCATCTGGCCCAGGGCCTCCTCCTCTTCGTCGGCGAGCTCCTCGACCCCCAGAAGCGCTCGCACGTCGAGCTCGCCGGTGGCCACCGGTCGTCCCGGGGAGACCTTGCCCCGGGGCGCCGGACCGCGCTCGTTGACCAGGTCCAGGGCGTGGGCCAGGTCGGCCAGGCCGGCGTCGAGGGCCCCGAGGATCTTCTCCAGGGTGTCGAGGGACGGGTTCTGCTTGCCGGTCTCGTAGGCCGACAGCATCGCCTTGGTGATGGCGGCCCGCCCCGCCGCTTCGTACTGCCGGAGGCCCCGCTTCTCGCGCAGCCAGCGTAGGGCCTTCCCCAATCCCTGAAATACTGGCATGGGGAAAATGTATCCGCTGCGCCGCCGTTGCGCAAGTCCAAGTCCTTATCCTTCAGATAGTTACGAGATCAGAGGATAACTTCCCTGAAGCCGGGCAGAAGCGCCCGCGAGCGCGATCCTTCGCTCGCTGTTGTGACCGTTGGGGAGAACTGTTCTCCGGGATGCGGAACCGGCGCGCCCGGAGCGGGCGCGGTCTCAGTCGATGGCGTCGGCGTCCGGGCCGCCGCCCGCCTCGTCCTGGGCCCGGGCCCGCAGGTCGTCGGTCTGGGTGAGGATGTAGCGCAGGAGGCTGTGGAAGCCTTCGAGCATCTGGCCGATGGCATGCTCCTCGGCGGGCTCGAGGCGGCGGGTGAGGCCGATGAGGCGCTCGAGGTCGAGGAAGGGCCCCGACGCCGCCGGGGCGAGAACCGGCCCGGCCGGACGTTGAGCGCCGCTCTTGCGCTCGTCCTCCTGCGAGACCACGCGCATGGCGTGGGCGAGGTAGTCGAGATCGATCTCCAGCGCGTCGAGGATTCGCTCGAGCGTATCGATCGTCGGCCGCTGCTTGCCGTTCTCGTAGGAGGACAGCATCGCCTTGGTGATCTTTGCGGCCTCGGCGACCTCGTACTGCTTCTTGCCCTGGCGCTGACGGATCCAGCGCAGCGCCCTCCCCAGCCCGTTGAAGGAAGACATTGGCCAAATGTATCCGGCAACGCATCGAAGTGCAAGCATAAGTCCTTTGACATCAGAAATTTACGTCTTGGCCTAAGAAGTATGCGCCGGCCGGCGCCCCGCGCGCGACAAAGTCGCGCCGAGAGGGAATTTCGTCTCGCCCGGGTGGAGGGTCGCAAGCGCCGCCGGCCAGGCGAGAGAGCGCGGCGGGCAAAGGAAAGCCCCCGGGGGACGACCCCGGGGGCTCGAAGGGCTCGCGAAGCCGGGGGTCAGCTCGGCTGCTTCGCCTCCCAGGCCTCCCGCGTCATGAGCACCAGCGGATCGAGCTTCTCTCGCTCGAGCGAGTGGTTGAGCGCGTCGCGCTGCCCGGCCAGCTCGTCGAACTTGGTGAAGGCCTTCTCCAGCTGGTCTCGGAGCACCCCGAGCCGGTCGAGCTGGCTCTGGGTGGGGCGGCCGGTGTAGGAGTTGATCCCGCCGTAGAGGTTGCCGAGCTCCTCGCGGAGCTTCACCTCACCGGAGAGCCAGCCGGCCTCGCTGGTCGAGACCAGGGTGGTCCGGAAGGTCTCCAGGGAGTCGGCGTAGGCGGTCAACCGCTTCGCCGCGCGGCTCCGGGGGGAGAGCTTGCCGGCCCGGTCCCGCGCCTGATCGCGCAGGTCGGTGATCGAGTCGACCAGGTAGGTCATGCGCTCGAGCATCTGGTAGAGGTCGAGGGCGGTCTTCTGCTGGAGCTTCCGGTCCTCGGCCGAATGGGGTGACCGAGGGTCGGGCACCAGGCTGACCGAGCCGGTCAGGGTCTGTTTGCCCTTGATCAGCTTGACCGTGTAGGTCCCCTCGGCCACCCTGGGCCCCTCGAAGGCGGGCACCAGGTTGGTCGCCGGCGGCACCTTCGGAGGGGGCAGCCGCATGGGCCACGACACCCGGTTGATGCCGCGGCGCTTGGCGCCCGGCACGGTCTTGATCAGCTTGCCGTCGGCGCCGTAGATCTCCACCTTGAGGTCGCCGAAGAGATGGCGGCGCTTCAGGTAGTAGGCGACCTCGGCCGCCTCCGGCGGGTTCTGGCCGGTGAAGTCCCCGGCCCCCGAGAACTGCTGCTGCGGGGCCTCGATGACCATCACCGCCGGGCGGCTGGGCAGCAGGGCCACGTCTTGGTTCAGGACCTGGGTCGTCAGGTTCCGGAGCGGCGTCAGGTCGTCCAGGATGTAGAGGCCGCGGCCGTGGGTGGCGATCACCAGATCCCCCTCGCGGGGCTGGATCGCCAGGTCGCGCACCGCGACCATCTTGGGCAGCCCGCCTTCGAAGCGCACCCAGTGGCCGCCGTGATCGAGGGAGATCCAGAGGCCCCGCTCGGTGCCCAGGAAGAGCAGGTCCGGGTTCACCAGGTCCTGCTGGACGACGTGGGCGTAGCCCTCGATCTCGTCGGTCGCCAGGCTCTTCCAGGTCTTGCCGTAGTCGCTCGTCTCGAAGACGTATGGGGCCATGTCGCCCAGGCGGTGGTCGTCGACCGTCACCAGGGCCGCCCCGGCGGTGTGGGGGCTCGCCTCGACGTCGCTCACCCAGCCGCGCTCGGGGAAGCCCGGGATGTTGCCCGCGACCTGTTCCCAGCTCTTGCCGTCATCACGGGTGAGAGCGACGTGGCCGTCGTCGGTGCCCACCCAGATCACTCCGGCCTCGACCGGCGACTCGCTGATCGAGTAGATCGTGGTGTAGTTCTCGGCGGTCGAGTTGTCGATGGTCAGCCCGCCGGAGTCGGCCTGGCGCTGCCACTTGGGGTTGTTCGTGGTGAGGTCCGGGGAGATCTCCTCCCAGGACTCGCCCCGGTCCCGCGTGCGCAGGAGCTTCTGGGCGCCCATGTAGAGCGTGCCCTTCTCATGGGGCGAGAAGGCGAGCGGTGTGGTCCAGTTGAAGCGGTACTTGGCCTCGCCTTCGGCCGGATAGGCCTTGATCTCGCGCACCTCGCCGGTGGGCAGGTGGAGGCGCGAGATCTCGCCACCCTGGTACTCGGAGTAGACGTAGTCCGGGTCGGCCGGGTCGCGGAAGACGCACATCCCGTCGCCGAAGCCGACGTTGTCCCAGTCCCGGCTCTCGATGCCCGCGGGGCTCCGCGACGGGCCCATCCACGAGCCGTTGTCCTGGAGACCGCCGAAGACGTGGTAGGGCCAGTCGTCGTCCACGCTCACGCGGTAGAACTGCGACACGGGAAGGCTCCGCACGTGGCGGAAGGTGTGGCCCTGGTCGAAGGAGACGTAGACTCCGCCGTCGGTGCCCAGGACCATGTGCCTCGGGTCCTTGGGGTCGATCCACAGGGCGTGCATGTCCGAGTGCACGGCGCCGCCCCCGAACCCGCCGGCGAGGATGGAGGTGAAGCTCTCCCCCTCGTCGGTGGAGATGCCGAGGGTCAGACCCGGCTTGTAGACCGTCTTGTAGTCGCTCGGGTCGACCACCACGCGCGAGAAGTAGAAGGGCCGGGCCGCCACCGTGAACGAGGTGTTGACCTTCGTCCAGGTCTCGCCCAGGTCGTCGGAGCGGTAGAAGGCGGTCTCCTTCGCCTCCACCGTGGCGTAGACCCGGTTGGGCCGCGACGGGGCGACGGCGATGGCGTTGCGTCCCTTCTCCCCTTTGGGCAGGCCGTCGGTCATCTCCTCCCAGGTCGCGCCGCCGTCGGTCGAGCGGTAGAGGCCCGAGCCGGGCCCGCCGGAGGTGAAGAAGTCCGGGGAGCGCCGGAACTGCCACATGCCGGCGTAGAGGACGTCGGGGTCCTGGGGATCCATGTCGAGATCGGCGCAGCCGGTCGTCTCGTCGACGTAGAGGACCTTGTCCCAGGTCTTGCCGCCGTCGGTGGTCTTGAAGACGCCGCGCTCCTCGTCGTCGTTCCACAGGTGCCCCGGGGCGCAGACCCAGACCGTGTCCGGGTCGCTCGGGTCGATCTGGATGCGGGCGATCCGCTCCGTGTCCTCGAGGCCCATCGCCTTCCAGGTGTAGCCGCCGTCGGTCGACTTGTAGACCCCGTGGCCGACCGACACGCTGTTGCGGGTCCAGGACTCCCCGGTGCCCACCCAGACGGTCTGGGGGTGGGTCCGATCGATGGAGATGGCGCCGATCGACTGGGGGTAGTCGTCGAACACGGACTCGAAGTTGACGCCGCCGTCCTCCGACTTCCAGACGCCGCCGCCGGCGGCGCCCACGTAGAGGGCGAGGGTGTCGCCGTCCCAGGCGCCGTCAATGGCGGCGATCCGGCCGCTCATGACGGCGGGGCCGATGGCCCGCGCCTGGAGGCCGCCCAGGGCGGCCGAGTCGAGCTGGACCGTCTCGAGGGCCTTGGGCTGGGCTTGGGTCGGGGTGGAGGCGGGAGGCGCCGGCTCCTCCTGGTGCACCGCGGCCGCCGCCGGCTGGGCCGGCAGGGCGAGGAGCGCCGCCAGGGCGAGCGCCGACACCGCCGCGGTCAGGCCGCGGGCGGAGGCTTCACGATGGCGAGTCATCGGGCGCCGCTCCCCTGGGCTTCTTCCTGAGTCTCCTCGGGCTTCGCCTCGGGCATGGCGAACTCGCTCTCGGAGATCTCGGGGTTGAGCTCGATCTTCTCGATCGTCATGTTGAAGCCGCCCTGGCCTTCCGGCGCACCGACCAGGTGGGTGTCGATCGAGTGGGCGAACATCAAGCCGTCGACCTCCTTGTAGTCGCCGATGGCGGCCTCGCTCTCGATCTCCTGGCCGCGGATCGTGCGCTTGTCGTCCATCTTGAACTCCAGGAAGTACTCCTTGTCGAGGTAGATCTTCGTGGTGCCGCCGTTGGGCCGGGTGACGTCGAGCTCGTAGGCCGGCGTGCCCTCGATCTCCGTCTCGCCGCCGTAGGCGACCTTGTAGCCCCTCGCCTCGGGGTTGAACAGCGGGCCGCGGAAATCGGCCTGCTCCTTGACCTCGTCGGCCTCCTCGGGAGACATCTTCTCGGGCTCGCTCTTGCCCATGAAGGGGTTGATCATCCAGGCGGTCTCGCCGTCGTAGGCCCGGGTGAGGGTCATGCCCTGGAGGGTGATCTCCATGCGCACCTTGTCCGGGGCCTGCCACACGAGGGTGAACGGCGCCTCGGCGCCGCCCATGTTCAACTTGCCGGTGACCTTGGCTCCCTGGAGGGCCGCGAGCTTGTCCTTGCCCCCCTTGGCCTCCATGTTCTTGGCGATCAGCTCGTCGGCGGTCATGCCGCTCTGGGCCGCGAGCGGCGCGGCGACGACGGCGGCGAGAGTCGCCATCAGGGCGAGGCTCTTCATCAGTCGGTGGGTCATTCGTGGTTCCTCCCTTGAAAGCTCTGGATGCGGGCGCGACGCGCGCCACGGCGGGGCCGCCGGGCGGACATCCCCGCCCGGCCGGCGCCCAGGCTCGGCGCACTGGCCTGTCTCGAGGGCTAGTACGCAGCCCTCCGGTGAAGGTTGCGGTGGAGAGCGGTAAGATCCGGGGACCGATTCACCCCGTCTCTCCCCCTGCCGAGGAGGATCCCCATGAAGCCGAGATCGCTTCGTCCTGCCCTCGCCCTGGCTCGGGTCCGGTCCGCCGGCCCGGCCCTCGTCTTGGCCCCGGTTCTGACCCTCGCGCTGGTCGCGGCCGGCGCCTCGCCCGCCCTCACCGCCCGGCGCGCCGCCGCCGCGTCCTCCGCCGCCGCCGCGACGGCGGATCCGGGACTCCTGGCCGGGATGAGCGCCCGCTCCATCGGCCCCGCCGCGATGAGCGGCCGGGTGGTGGCGCTGGCCGGCGTGCCCGGAGCCCCCGCGACCCTCTACGTCGGCTCGGCCTCGGGCGGCCTCTGGCGCTCGGCCGACGGCGGCCTGACCTGGACCCCGCTCTTCGACGACCAGCCGGTCGCCTCGATCGGCGCGGTGGCCGTGGACCCGACGGCGCCCGACGTGATCTGGGTGGGCACCGGCGAGGCCAACCCGCGCAACAGCGCCTCGGTGGGCGACGGGGTCTACAAGTCGATGGACGGCGGCGAGCACTGGGGCCATCTCGGGCTGGAGAAGACCGAGAAGATCGGTCGCGTGCTCCTCGACCAGCGCCGGCCGGAGGTGGCCTACGTCTGCGCGCTGGGCTCCTCGTGGGCCGAAACGGCCGAGCGCGGGGTCTACAAGACGACCGACGGCGGCAAGACCTGGGACAAGGTCCTCTACGTCGACGAGACGACCGGGTGCGCCGACCTCGCCATGGACCCGGACAACCCGAACAAGCTCTTCGCGGCCATGTGGCAGCACCGGCGGTGGCCCTGGTTCTTCGAGTCCGGCGGCCCGGGATCGGGCCTCTACGTGAGCTTCGACGGCGGGGCGAGCTGGACCAAGAGGACGCCCGAGGACGGCCTTCCCGAGGGGGATCTCGGGCGGATCGGCGTGGCGATCGCGCCGTCGGACCCGAGCCGCGTCTACGCCCTGGTCGAGGCCAAAGACAACG
>CAZIIB010000022.1:0-13068 GCA_964539125.1 uncultured Thermoanaerobaculia bacterium
ACTGGGACGAGATCCAGGAGGTCAACCTGAAAGGGCCGTACCTGCTGACCAAGGCTCTGATCAAGGGAATGCTCGCTGCGCGCTGGGGACGGGTGATCACCGTGGCGAGCGCCAGCGGGTTGATCGGCCAGATGGGGCAGAGCCACTACAGCGCCGCCAAGGGTGGCCTGATCGCCTTCACCAAGGCCCTGGCCCGGGAGGCGGCCCGCTACGAGGTGACGGCCAACGCCGTGGCCCCCGGCTTCATCGACACCGAGATTCTGGAGGGGGTGCCGGAGGAGGCGCTCCGTCAGTACCTCGAGGCGGTGCCGCTCCAGCGCATGGGGCGTCCCGAAGAGGTGGCGGCGCTGGTCGCCTTCCTGGCCTCCGAAGAGGCGGCGTACATCACCGGTCAGACCCTGCGCGTCGACGGCGGCTTGATCATGGCGTGAGGCTTGCTTCGGCCGGAATCTCCCTGTGGTAGCATCCCGCCGCCATGGCGCCGCTCCGCTCCGAAGCCGACCTCAAACCGCGGATCAAGCGCCTGATCGTCGACCGCCTCAAGCTCGAGATGGAGCCCTCGGACATCGGCGACTCCGATCCGCTCTTCGGCGGCGAGGGCCTCGGCCTGGACTCCATCGACGCCTTGGAGCTGGTTCTCGGCCTCGAGCAGGAGTTCGGGGTCAAGATCGAGGACGAGGAGGTCGGAGCCGAGGCCCTGGCCTCGGTCGACACCCTGGCCGAGTTCGTTCGGCAGAAGGCGGCTCCGAGAGAAGCCGGTGAGCCTGCCTGACCTTCCTCACGCCTTTCCCTTTCGGTTTGTGTCCGCGGTGCGTTCCGGGCGACCGGAGATCGCGGTGGGCGTGGGGGATGCGCTGCCCTGGCGCGGCCGGCCGGCCGGGCCCTACCCCCTGTCGCTGGCGATCGAGATGATGGCGCAGGCGGCGCTCGCGATCCTTTCCGAGTCCCTGGCGGAGGACGAGAAAGGCCGATCCGTCTACCTGGCCGGGGTAAGCCGGGCCCGGTGGGTGGCGCAGCTCGCGGCGGGGGACCGGGTGAGCGCCCGCGCCGAGCGGCTCGGCAGCTACGGGGCCCTGGTCAAGGTGGCGTGCGCCCTGGAGCGCGGGCAAGAGAGGGTCGCCGAGGCGGAGCTCCTCCTCGCCCTGGCATGAGCGCTGCACCTCGGCTACGGAACCACGCGGCCCAGGCCGCAGGAGGGAAGCCTCGCGGGGAGCGACTAGAATCCACCGTGGAGGCGTGGTGCGAAAGGGGGGACTCGAACCCCCACCCCGTTGCCGGGACAAGGTCCTGAACCTTGCGCGTCTACCAATTCCGCCACTTTCGCGACGCGGGCGAATTCTAAGGGAGCCATGAGCGACGTGTCAATCGAACGACCGGGCGCGGAGAGCTATCTCCGCGAGCAGGTGTATCGGCAGCTCGAGGCGGCCGGCCGGGCCGGCCTCGAGCTCGAGAACGTGCGCTCTCCGGAGGACCTCGACGCGGCTCGCGAGCACTTGCGCCAGGCCCTGGTCGACCTCGAAGCGGAGGGGCGGGCCGCCGAGTGGTCGCGGCGCTGGTACGCCCTGCGCTTCACCGACCTGGTGGCCGGAGGCATCAAGCGCCTGGAGGGGGGCGACGCCCTCATCCTCACCGGCCGCGGCGGGGAGGCGGGGTACTTCACGCCCCGCAAGCTGGCCAAAGGCTCCATGGACGGCGACCTGGTGCTCGTGCGGGCCCACAAGGAGGTCAGGGGCCGCTCGAGGGCGGGCGACCGGTTGCCCGAGGCGACGGTGGTCAAGATCGTCCGACGGCGCTACCAGAGAGTGGTGGGCACCGTCGAGGTGGACGACGACGGTCGGCGCTGGCTGACGCCTTTCGACACCAAGGCGGCCTTCGATCTCGAGGTGGCGGAAGGGGAGAGGGTGCCCGAAGGGGTCTTCGTGGTGGTCGAGGTCGACCCGCCGCGGCCGGGGGGCGGTCACCCGCGGGGACGGATCGTGGAGGTCCTCGGCGATCCCGAGGTGCCCGGCGTCGACGTCGACGTGGTGCTCCGGCACTACGGCATTCCCGACGCCTTCCCGGAGCCCGTGGCGCGGGCCGCTGCGGACCTTCCCGAGGATCCGGAGCCCGCCGACTGGTCCGGGCGCGAGGACCTGCGCTCGGCCCTCCTGGTGACCATCGACGGCGCGAGCGCCCGGGACTTCGACGATGCCGTCTCCCTGGAACGGGTGGGCTCCGGAACGGGCGGCGAGCGCTTCCGCCTGGGCGTCCACATCGCCGACGTCTCCCACTACGTCGAAGAGGGCTCGATCCTGGACCTCGAGGCTTACCGCCGAGGAACCAGCGTCTACTACCCGGACCGGGCGGTGCCCATGCTCCCGGAGCGCCTCTCGAACGGCTTGTGCTCGCTGCGTCCCGAGGTGCCCCGCCTGGCCATGTCGGTGTTCCTCGACATCGACCGGGAGGGCCGGGTCCAGGCGCGCCGCTTCGCGCAGAGCGTCATCCGGAGCTCCCGGCGCATGACCTACGACGAGGTGCGCCGGCTCCTCGAAGAGCCGCGGGACGGAGACGAGGCGGCCTACGGCCCGATCCTCCCCATGCTGCGGGAGATGGCGAAGCTCATGCGCATCCTGCTCGAGGCGCGGACCCGCCGGGGGTCGATCGACTTCGACCTGCCCGAGGGCGACGTGATCCTGGACACCGACGGCCAGACCGTGGGCATCCATCCCGGCGAGCGTCACGTGGCTCACCGGATCGTCGAGGAGTTCATGATCGCCGCCAACGAGGCCGTGGCGTTCGAGCTGGCGAGCCACGAGGTGCCGGCCCTCTACCGGGTTCACGACGCCCCGAGCCGCACCGACCTCGAGGAGCTCAAAGAGACGCTCCAGGCCGTCGGGGTGCGCCTCAAGGGAGACCTCGAGAACCTCCACCCGAGCGCCTTGCAGGAGGTCCTGGCGCGGGTGGTGGGCACTCCCGAGGAGCCCTTCGTCTCGGCGCTCGTGCTGCGCACCATGCAACGGGCGATCTACCGCCCCGAGTGTCGCGGCCACTACGCCCTGGCGTCGCGCTACTACGCGCATTTCACCTCTCCCATTCGGCGCTATCCCGACCTGGTCGTCCACCGCGGCCTGAAGGCCCTCCTCGCCGGACGCGAGAGGGGCGGGGAGGAGGAGCGGCTGCTCGCCGAGCGCATGCCCGGCATCGGAGAGCACGCGAGCTTCACCGAGCGCCGCGCCGAGCAATCCGAGCGCGAGCTCCTGCAGTGGAAGAAGGTTCGCTTCCTGGCGGAGCGGATCGGTGAGACCTTCCAGGGCCGCATCACCGGCGTCCAGCCCTTCGGCCTCTTCGTACAGCTCGACGGCCTGTACGTGGACGGCCTGGTACCGATCCGCCTCCTCGAGGACGACTACTACGTCTTCGAGCCGGCCGCCCACCGCCTAGTGGGGGCGGACGAGGGCCGGGTCTTCCAGCTCGCCGACCCGATCGAGGTGCGCCTGGTGGGGGTGTCCAAGCGCCACCGCGGGCTCGACCTGGTACCGGCCCATCTCCATCCCGGGGGCGAGACCGAGGGCCGTCGGGAGCGGCGGGCGGGCCGCGAGAGCGACCGCGAGCGGGCCGGCGCGAGGGGCCGAAGGCGAGGCCGGAAGGGGTGAGCCGAATGCTAGAGTCCAACGCGATGCGCACCGTCACCCGCACCTCGGCCGCTCTCGCCCTGGGCCTTCTCCTGTCGCTGGCGGCGGGGGGGCTGGGGGGGTGCGGCCGGTCCAAGGAGACCGAGGCGGCCGACCGCCAGCAGATCAAGGCGTTCCTCGACGAGTACCTGCCCAAGCTCGCGAAGGCCTACCGGACCGGCGACACCGAGCCGCTCGCGCCCTTCGCCGCGGCCAAGGAGCGCGCGGCGATCGAGAAGCGGGTCGTGGACCTCGCCTAGACGGGCGAGGTCCTGGCGCCCCAGCTCAAGAGCCTCCAGATCGAGGACGTGACGGTGTGGAGCGTGGCCAACGCCTACGTGACCACGGTGGAGGTCTGGGACATCCGGACGTACGCGGCCGGAAGCGACAACGTGGTCCGCCAGGCGCTCGACCAGCGCAACCGGGTCAAATACCAGCTCCGGCGCGAGAACGGCCGGTGGCGTGTCTTCTGGCGGCAACTAGTGAAGACGTACGACCAGTGAAGTGTCGCCTCGAATCGACCAGGCGTTTCGAAAGGCTTCGAGCTCGTTTGGCGCAGCTGCCCCGCCCGCGTCACGCGACGGAGGCTGCGCTCACTGGATCGGCTGCTCCAGACCGCTGGATTGACCGCATCCCCCCCGCATCCCCTCGATCCCCTTCCCACCCCCCAGGGGGGAAGGGGACGCCCCCTTCCTGTCTCGGAGCACCGGTAGGCTCGGCTCGTTCGTCACGATTCCATCCTGGCCAAACGTCGAGAGGCCCGCGCGCGACGGATGCGCGTGTAGTCTAGGGGGAGGGAGGCGTTCCGATGGGCACCCTCACCCCCACGGTGGCCATCGTCGGTCGCCCGAACGTCGGCAAGTCCACCCTCTTCAACCGGCTCGTCGGCCGCCGCCAGGCGATCGTCCACGATCGTCCCGGGGTGACACGCGACCGGGTCACCGGCCTGGCCGAGCTCACCGACGGCGGGCGGGTGCAGGTGATCGACACCGGCGGACTGGTGCCCGGCGACGATCCCCTTGGCCTGGGGGAGCAGGTCGACCTGGCGGTGGCCGAGAGTGACCTGCTGCTCCTGGTGCTCGACGGCCGGGACGGCCTGACGCCGGGCGACGAGGAGGTCTGGCGGCATCTCCGGCCCACCGGCAAGCCGGTGATCGCGGTGGTCAACAAGGGAGACACCCGCGAGGGCCAGGACCGCTTCACCGAGTTCTACCGTCTGGGCATCGAGCGCCAGATCCTGATCTCGGCCGAGCATGGCCGCGGAATCGAGGACCTGCGCGAAGCCCTCCGGCTGGCCCTGCCCGAGCTCCCGGAGGTGGCCGAGAGCGACGCTCCCGCGGTGGCCATCGTGGGCCGGCCGAACGTGGGGAAGTCCTCCCTGCTGAACAAGATCGCCGGGGCCAGCCGGGCGCTCGTCTCGCCGGTAGCCGGTACCACCCGCGACCCGGTGGACACCCTGATTCGCCACGGCGAGCGGGAGTACCTGCTGATCGACACCGCCGGCATCCGCCGGCGAAGCCAGGTCTCCGAAGCTCCGGAGGAGCTGGCGGTGATGATGGCGCGGCGCCAGATCGAGCGCGCCCGGGTGGTGGTGCTGGTGCTCGACGCCGCCCAGGGAGTGACCTCCGGTGACCTGGCCATCGCCGGCAGCGCCTGGGAGCTGGGGCGTGCCGTGGTGGTGGCGGTCAACAAGTGGGACCTTCTCGACGAGGAGGGCCGCCGGCGTCTCGACCTCAGCTGGCCACGCCTCGACGAGCTCCTGTCGGGCCCGTTGCGGGTGAACGTGTCCGCCCTCTCGGGACGGGCGGTGGAGAAGCTCTTTCCCGCCATCGACCGGGCCCTGGAGGCGTACGGCACCCAGCTCTCGACCGGCGAGCTCAACCGGCTCCTCGAGACGGCGATTCGCCGGCGCCGGCCCCCGGCCGCCCGCGGCAAGCCGTGGCGCCTCTACTACGCCACCCAGGTCGCCGCCGGACCGCCGACGTTCATGCTCTTCGCCAACCGCGGCCTGCCCCGCGGCGAGGCCTATCGCCGCTACCTGGAGAACCGCCTGCGCGAGGCCCTCGCCCTGCCGGGCGTCCCGATCCGCCTGGTGGTCCGGGGCAAGCCGCCCCGCGGCGCGGCGAACGGCTGAGCGCGACGGAAAGCTCGCTTCGGGGCGAGTGGCATCGCCTTGAGTCATGGGTACTTCTTGCCCTATACTTCATCCTCTACTTTCACTACGGAAGTCGGTGGCGTTCACTCGGACCCGCGGAGTCGATCGTGTCGCCCAAGAAACCTGTGGAACGAAAAGGCCTGACCAAGGCGGATCTCGTGGACGTGGTCTACCGCCGCCACGGTGGTCTGACCAAGAGTGAGGCCACGGAGATCGTCGAGGCGATCTTCGGCACGGTCAAGACGACCCTGGGTGACGGCCGTCCGGTCAAGATCAAGAACTTCGGCACCTTCGAGGTCATGGAGCGGCCTGGGCGGATGGGGGTCAACCCCTCGAGCGGAGAGAAGATGTTCATTCCGCCGCACAAGGGCCTCTCCTTCCGGCCGGCTCGCCGGCTGGTCCGGCCGGTACGCGACCGCGACAAGGCGCCGCCGCCCTCCGAGGACGAGAGCTGAGAGCCCCTCACCGCCCGGTGACCCATGTCTGCGCGAAAGACCCAGAAGCAGCTCTATTACAAGATCGGCGAGGCGTGCAAGCTCCTCGACATCCAGCCCTACGTGCTGCGCTACTGGGAGACCGAGTTCCCCGAGCTCTCGCCGAGCAAGTCGCGCTCGGGCCAGCGGGTGTACGGCGCCAAGGAGCTCGAGCTGATCCGCCGCATCAAGGAGCTCCTCTACGACGAGGGTTTTACCATCGCCGGCGCCAAGAAGCGCCTGGAGGCGGAGCTCACCGCCGGTGGGCCGGGACAGGCCCCGGAGGAGGCCGGACCGCGGTCCTCGGCGCAAGAGCCCCTTGACACCCGAGCCGCCGAACGGTTAGAACACATCCGCCAGGGCGTGAGCGCGGCCGTCGAGGAAGCGCGGGCGATCCTGGACCTCCTCGATCGCAAACCCCCCTCGGGATCCTCCGGCCGGTAGGGCCGGTCCGAGCGGATCGAGAAGGCAGTAGCTCATCGGTCGGGACGTGGCGCAGTCTGGTAGCGTACCTGAATGGGGTTCAGGGGGTCCCGGGTTCAAATCCCGGCGTCCCGACCAACCATCAAACCCTTCTTCGAGAACGATTTACGTCGATCCTAGGGACCCGCACATCGGGTGCCAAATGGGGCAAAAGTAACGCACCGAGTAACGCACGGGTCGCCGGAGTGCCGGCGGCGGAGAGTCCGGCGAGGTTACCGGCCGGCGACTCAGGAGCGCCGATCGCGGGCGCGGCCCTAGCCGCGGTCGTCCTCCTCGGCAGGCCAGAGCCAAACCGCCACCACCTCCGGGGCGATCTCGGACTCGCTCCGCACCTCGAGGGCTCACAGTGGCTCCGTCAAGCGAGAAAGGTTCGGCAGCTCGACCCGGCCGGAGTTGAGGGCGACGAGCGAGTCGAGGCAGAGATCGCTCTTCGGCTTCGCCGACTGTTCGGACTCGCTGCCGGGGGCGCGGAAGGCTTCTGCCGATCACTTTCCCGCAGAGCGGTCGCCCAGGATCTTTCGGAGGCCCTGATCGGCGTCGATCCGTTCCACGCCGAGGCGCGCTTCCCGCTCTCGAGGAGGTCTCCGCCGATGGGCTAACGGCCTTCACCGCCGTGTTGGAGCGGCTGCTCGCCTCGCTGAGCTGGTCTACGCCGCGTGCGCGCAGGGATCGCGCCATGATCCTCTGCGCCGCGCGGCTCGGGCTGCGTGCGAGCGAGGTGGCCAAGATCCCGCTCGAAGACATCGACCGGCGGGCCGCGAGATGGCGGTCAAGGTCCAGCGGCCGGGAATCCGCCCCGTCGACGAACACCCGCACGAGGTGCCCGCTGGCCACTTCGAGCGTCGCCTCGACGAAGCGGCCTACCGCGGCATGGCTCGCCAGGTAGGCGATCCGTGGACGCTCCCCCCGCCCTCGCCGATCTCGACCGTCCCCCTCGAGACCGCCCGCCACTCCGTCCGCTCACCTCCCGGCCAGACGACCGCCGGCTCGGGCCGGGGCTCCTGCGCGTCCCGCGGCCGCTCGAGCAGGAGCGCCCTCGGCGTCACCGGCTCCTCCTCCCCGAACCGGATCTCCTCCGCGAACGCCGGCAGGGGCGCGGCCACCGGCCCGGCGGCGAGCCACGCCCCGACCGCGACCATCGCGGTCGGGACCTCCTCGGCCTCCTCCGCGGCCGCGGCCGGGAGATGCAGGACCGCGAGCGCCGAGAGGGCAAGCGGCAGGGCGAGCACGAGCAGGGCGTGGATCCGGAACCGCGACGGCAGACGTGAGCTCATATAGCCCCCGCGGGTCCTTGCGGAGCCCTGGCGGCCAGACCACACGGCTTCTAACGGCCGCCGGCGCCGCTGCTGGAGACCGATCTACCGCGAAGGATCGGACGCCTCCCCGCCCTCGATCCAGGTCCTCACGCGGCTCGGCGTCGTTGGCTCGCAAAGCAGGCGGGAGAACGGCTCGACCGCATCGCCGTGGCACTCGAACAGCGCGCTCAGGAGCGAGCGCCCGTAGAGGTAGGTGAGGTAGTGAGTGCGGAACTGCTGCGTCCTGATGAACCGAACGCTCCGCCGCGCCTCGCGTTCGGAGACCAGCCTGAACTTCTGAAAGTACGCCGCGACCTCGTCGTCGGTCTCGCCCCGATCGTGCACGAGGTACACGGAGTTGCCGTACACGCCGTCCGTCGCCCGGAACGCCTGCCCGACGAGGTGTCTCCGCTCGGCGTCCAGATGGCCGAGCCCCACGGCGGGATAGAGCTCCTGCGCTTGCCAGTCGACCCAATCGGCGTCCGCCATGATCACCTCGCGGCCGCACTCGGCGATCCCTTCGGATATCGTCGTGGCCGGAGAGCAGAGCGGCAGCACGCAGTGCTCGTCCCGGCCGCCCTCGCGATAGAGACGCTCTTCCTTGATGCAGAGCTCGGTGTGGTGACCTGGATACATCTCGTGCGAGGTCACGTACAGGGCGAAGCCGAGGTGTAGGGGTCGGTCGGTGTCGATCTCGACCCGGGACGAGAACCCTCCGAGGTAGGTATGGAAAGCCGCCCAGGGCTTACCCCGGAGCAAGACCAGGTCGACGGAGTCGTTTTCGGGCAACGGCAGCCGTGCGGCGGTCCGCCGGCGCAGCTCGCGAGTGGCCAACGAGACGACCCTCTCGAAGGCGGCGACCGAGAGCCGGGCCTCTTCTCGGAACTCCCGCATCCGTTCGTACAGGGACCCTCCGGCCGGAAGTAGCTCGTCTAGCCGGCGGTGGCCCTCGAGGAACTCGGCCTCGTCCGTCCACGCGTAGGCGACGTCGTAGAGAGAGCGCGCCTCGTCGGCCACCGCTGCGCGAGTTCCATCCAGCAGGGTCAGCAGCGAGCGCATCGCTGCGACTTGTGTGCCGAGGAAGTGCCGCCGCCACGGGTCCAGCGCTCTCGCCTCCGCGATCGCGGCGAGGAGCCCGTCGGCGAAGCGGCCCATCTCGGCGAGGGAGCGGAGCTCCGACCGGTCGTTCTCGTCCCGCCACGCCCGGGGTCCGTAGTAGCTATCGGCGTAGCCCGGCAGATGGCGATCGATGGCGAGCGCCAGCCGCACGTAGTCCTTCGCCACAGAGCTGTGCTTCATGCTCCGGCGCCTCGCCAACCTGTGGCCTTGGACGTGATGTCGGTCACTCGCTTGCCAAGGCCGCCGCGGGATCGATGGCCGCCGCGCTGCGGGCAGGGAGAAGGCAGCCGGCCAGGGTGACCGCGGCCAGGAGGAGCGCGGCCCCCGCCCAGCTGATGGGATCGAACGCGGCGACGCCGAACAGCTGGCTCGAGACGGCCGTGCTCAGTGTCAGTGCGAGCGCGGAGAGCGCCGACCCGGCAACGACGCCCAGCGCCACGAGCGTCATGCCGTCCGCAACCACCCGGCCCAGGACGTCCTTCGCGCGCGCCCCGACGACCATTCGGATTGCGAGCTCGCCCCGCCGGCGGCTCACCGATTGGTTCACCACGCCGTACATGCCAACGGCCGCCAGGACGGACGCCAGCAGTCCGAAGGCGCCCAGCAGCACCGCCGACGCTCGCTCGAGCCACAGGTCGGCGGCGACGAAGCGGCTCAGGGGAGCGACGTCGGCCAGCGGGACCCCGGGGGCGAGGGAGCGGATCTCCTCGCGCAAGGGTGCGAGCACCGCTGACGGCTTCCCCTTGACACGGACGTGGAGGGTCATCATGGGCGAGAAGCGCTGCGAGGCCGGCAAATAGATGAAGAACTGCTTCGGACCGTGAACGTGACGATACTTGGCGTCGCGCGCCACGCCGATCACCTCGATCAGGGGATCGGTGGGAGCACCGAGGCGAAAGTGCTGCCCGACCGGGTCTTCCCCCGGCCAGGCCCGCCGGGCCATCGTCTCGTTGACGATCGCGACCCGCCGGGTATCGGAGCGGTCGGTGTCGTCGAAGTCACGCCCTCGCACCAGCGGGATGCCGGCGGTGGCGAAGAAACCCGGAGTCACCGCGTTGGTCCGGTGCGCCTGGCGGTCGCCGATCGTCAGAGGCTCCTCCCGCCCGTCGAGATACACCGGAGCCTGCCGAACAGCACCGCGAAGCAGCCGGTTCTCCGACCACGCGGCCGCTTCCACCCCGGGCAGCGACCTGGCCCGCTCCACGATCCGGCGGTACAGTGCCTGCGCCCGCGGCTCGTCGTAGCCCTCGTCGCCGGGCGCAATGGTCAGCACGGCGAGCGAGGGCGCGTCGAATCCCAGATCGACGTGGAAGGAATTCCACAGCGAGCGCCCGTAGAGGCCGGCGAGGATCAGCGCCGACATGGCGAGCGCCACCTGGGCGGCGACCAGCAGCCGCCGAGGAGGCCAGCGGCGAAGCGTGCCGCCCGCCGCGACGGGAGCCGCCCCCCGCAGATTCATGCTCGCCGCCAGACTGCGGCCGGACGATCGGAGGGCGGGCAGCAGCCCGAAGACGACCGAGGCCACGAGTGTGGTGACCAGTGCGGCGAGGAGGACGCGATAGTCCAGCCCCATATGGATGGCGTCCGCCGCAAACTCCGGCGGCCGCAAGCGCCACAGTAGGGCGAGACAGAGCTGCCCAACCGGCAAGCTCAGCACTCCCCCAGCCAAGAAGAGCACGAAGTTCTCGGTGAAGAGCTGTCGTACCAGCCGGCCTCGGGTAGCCCCCACGGATCGGCGTAGCGCCAGCTCGTCGCGGCGCTCCAGGCCGCGGACAGAAAGGCGGACCACGAGACTCGGCAGACCAGGGCGGCTGGCGTGGAGCTCATCGGTTCCCCGAAGCGGCGAGAGCAGGTTGTCGTGCAGCGCGAGGGCGATGGGCATTCTAACCGGATCTTCCTTTTGAATCTGAGACGCGTAGCTCTGTAAAGCCCTTTGCAGGATGGGTTTACAGCTCCCTGCGGCCCATCTATGTACCCATGTAAATGGCCTGATATATTCCGCGGCACAGCTTGACAAGGCGACGAAACGTCGCTACGAAAGTGCCCATGTACATCGAGGCCGTCCCCAATCGGTCCTCCCCGCCCGCCGTCCTCCTGCGAGAGTCCTACCGCGAGGGCGGCAAGGTCAAGAAGCACACCCTGGCCAACCTCTCGAAGCTCCCGCCCGAGATCGTCGAGGGCCTGCGCGCTCTGCTGCGCGGAGGCGTCGTCATCGAGGATCTCGCCGCGGCGGTCGAGGTCCTCGACTCCTGGCTGTGGGGACACGTCCGGGCGGTTCTGGGCACCGCCCGCAAGATCGGCCTCGAGGAGCTGCTCTCGCGCCGGGCGTGCCCGGAGCGCAGCCGTGTGCTGGCCATGATCGTCGCCCGCGTGCTCGACCCCGCCTCGAAGCTCGCCACGGCCCGGAGCCTCGGCGAAGAGGCCCACCTGGCAGCACTCCGCGCCGAGCTCGGCCTCGGGAGCGTCGACGCGGACCAGCTCTACGCCGCCCTGGACTGGCTCTTCGTCGAGCAGCCGGCGATCGAGAAGCGCCTCGCCCGCCGGCTCGCCCCGCTGCTCTTCGACGACGAGGACCCGGCCGGGGCCGAGGCGCTCCGCAGCTCGGTGGTCGCTCCGGCCCGGGTCTCGACCGGTGCCCAGAAGAAGGTGCACACCCTGCGAACGGCCGACGGCCTCCCGGTCCACAGCTTCCAGACCCTGCTCAAGGCCCTGTCCCGGGTGACCAAGACCCGGCTCCGGATTCGCCTCGCCCCGGACTCCGAGCCCTTCGAGAAGCTCAGCGGCCTCGCTCCTCTCCAGCAAAAGGCCTTCTCCCTCCTCGGCCTCCACCCGTAGAGCCGCTCCCTCCTGTACCCAGTACGCCTCCTCTACGGCGGCAGCCAAGTCGCCTTGCCGTCAGACACTTGGCGATTCCCTTCTAAAGGAAGTTCCGTCTAACCGACCGCCCCGCGCCCCTCGCCGCATGAGGCCCGGCCCTTCGGCCTGGTGCCCCGCCGGGCGGTCGGAGAGGGACACGTCCTTCGCGCGGCTCTTCAAGCCGAGGGCCTTCGCCGTTCGCATGGAGGCGTCGGCGTGCGCCTGGAACTCGGCCAGGGCTTCGCCCTCGCGGTTGGTTGCTGGACTCCCGCACCCTTGGTCCAGCCGGAGACGTGCCGCGGCCTCCAGCCTTTCAAGCTGGGAACACGGGTTCAAGTCCCGTTGGGGCACCATTTTTTTCAAGGAGTTACGCCGATCCTGGGCGCGAAATGGGCGCCTGCGAGACACCAGCGAGACACCGCCGTATTGAGGTACGGCCCCGGTCACCTCGAAGGGGGAGTGGGGAAGAAGCCTGGTTGAGGTGGACAAGGAGGTGTGAGGGGGAGGCTCCCCTGTGGCGCCTTCTAGACTGTCCACCAAACTAGGGCTATGCGGAGCTCCGCATGGCCGGGTCAACTCCACTCGAGAAGGCGCAAGTGGTGCGGGCGGGCGATCGCCCTGGCGCTCGACCGCCGGGGGAGCTGAGTGGCGCTTCTCCGGACACGTGTCGACCCCCTGGGCGAGGTGCTCCAGGAAGCCGGGGGGAGAGGGGCGCGCTTTCGCTTGCGACGTCCGGGACGCCGGCCAACCGGACGTAGTCGCCGCAGGACCCGCCTGTGGCGTGGCGATTTCCCCCGCGCTGGCGAGCTGTCTGCGCTGCTCGTGAGTGCGGAGACGGCTTTGCAGACATCATGTATCCAGAGCTCCCATGACTTATGAAACCACTCGTCAGCTGCCGGTTGTGCTGCACCCTGGGGACAGCGGCTGGATCGTCGTGGAGTGCCCCCTGATCCCCGGCTGCATTAGCCAGGGGCGGACTCGGGAAGAAGCTCTGGAGAATATCCGCGAGGCGATCGACCTTTGCCTGGAGTCTCGTG
>CAZIIB010000022.1:13078-16787 GCA_964539125.1 uncultured Thermoanaerobaculia bacterium
TCCGCGCTTTCGTAGAGACTTGGATTTATCGATTGGAGTCCCGCGAGGAAGAGGGCTGGAATCTCCCGGCGGACTACGAGGTGGTCGATCTGGCGCTGATCGCGTGATGCCGGGCTTGCCGTCGTTTCCGGCCAGGATTGCGTTCGCGCTCTCGAGACGGCGGGCTATCGGGTGACGCGACAACGTGGAAGCCACGTGCGCTTGGCGGCTCCCGGCCGCTCCCCTGTCACTGGTCCACTTCACAGAGAGCTGGACCGCGGAACCCTGCGCGCCATCCTCCGCGTGGACGACCCGCGGCTGGACGAGTTCGTGGCCTTCCTGTAGGTCCGGTTCTTTGGCCTCGGACCGCTGGGATCGTCCGAAGACTCCGGGCTCAGCTCTGGCCTGGTGGCTCGTTCGGCGGTAGGATCGTGAGTGCCGCGCCGCGGCTTTGCCGGCGCGGGTCGTCGACCGTTTCTCTTCACCTCCTGCCATGAGTCCCCTCTCCAGCGCGCACGCCGGTCCCGCCGTCGTCTCCGGCGCCGGGTCCGGGATCGGGCGGGCGGTGGCCCTGGCGCTCGGGCGGCAGGGGTATCGGCTGGCGCTTCTCGGGCGGCGCCTCGATCCCCTGGGCGAGGTGCTGCGGGAGGCGGGCTCGGAAGGGCGCGCTTTCTCCTGCGACGTCCGCGACCCGGAGCGTGTGGCGGCGGTGGCGGCGGAGATCCTCGACGCCTGGGGTGCGCCGGAGGTGGTGGTGCCCGCCGCCGGGGTCGTCTCCATCGCGCCGGTGGAGGCGACGCGGCCCGAGGATTTCGCGGCCTCGATCGAGACCAACCTGACCGGGGCCTTCCTCCTGTTCCGCGCGTTCCTGGGCGCCATGAAGGCGCGGGGGAGAGGGCGGCTGGTGCCCATCCTCTCGGTCGCGGCGACCCGCGGTTTCCCCGGCTGGTCGGCGTACTGCGCGGGCAAGTGGGGACTCGCAGGGCTGGTCGCCGCCCTGCGCGAGGAGCTCGCCGGAAGCGGGATCCTGGTGACCGCCCTCTATCCGGGGGCGACCGACACCGGGGCCTGGGAGGGCCTTCCGGGCGAATGGGACCGGCGCCGCATGGTGCCGGCCGACCAAGTGGCGCGGGCACTGGTCTACGCCCTGGGGGTCGAGGAGCCGGCGTTGATCGAGGAGATCCATATCGGACCGGCGGGCGGGGCGCTGTGATTCCCCCTACCCCGCAGGCGGTTGACACCCCTTCCCGGGCCTCCCTATACTGAGCCGCTTCAAGGGCTTGCCCATGAGTGAGATACGCGTGATCGAAGGGAGTCTGAGCGGGGCCGGGCGGCGGTTCGCCGTGGTGGCTTCCCGTTTCAACGGGGCGGTCGTCGAGCGCCTGGTCGCCGGCGCCGTCGACTGCATGCGGCGACACGGCGTGGCGTCGGAGGACATCTTGCTGGTCCGGGTCCCCGGGGCGCTGGAGATCCCCCTCGCCCTCGAGGAGCTGGCGGCGGCGGGCGAGGTCGACGGCCTGGTCGCCCTGGGCGCCGTGGTACGCGGAGAAACCTCGCACTTCGATCACGTCTGCGCTCAGGCGAGCGCCGGGATCGTGCAGGTCGGGCTGGAGCACCGCTTGCCGGTCGGCTTCGGCCTGCTGACCTGCGAGACGACGGCGCAGGCCGAGGAGCGCGCCGGCGGCAAGGCCGGAAACAAGGGGTGGGAGGCGGCCATGGCGGCGCTCGAGATGGCCGATCTTCGTGCCCGTCTGCGCGCACGGGACTGAGGGCTCGTGGGGGGTCCACAGGCTCTGAGCGGGCGGGGCGGGCTCCTCGTCGAATCCGCGATGGACGTCTTTGCGAGACAGGCCCTCCGGGCGCCGAGACGGGTTCGTGGACGGGACGCGACGTGAAGGTGGTGGGCAAGCGGCGCATGGCGCGGGAGATGGCCCTCCAGATGCTCTATCAGCACGACATGGGGGGAAGCTCCCCGGAGCAGATCTTCCAGAGCTTCGATCGCTCGATCTTCCTCGACCCGCGGAGCGGTGAGAACGACGGGGACGGCGCGGCGCGGTCCAGGACGAAGCATGGCGCCGACGGGGCCGAGCGCCGCCGGCGGGAGGTGGACGACGCGTTCGCCTACGCCCGGACCCTGGTCAGCGGCACGCTCGGCCATCTGGACGAGGTCAACGGCCTGATCCGCCAGCAGGCCGACAACTGGCGCCTGGAGCGCATGCCGGCCGTCGACCGGAACATCCTCCGACTGGCGGTCTACGAGCTCCTGTACGAGGAGGACATCCCGAAGCTGGTGGTGGTGGACGAAGCGATCGAGCTGGCCAAGAAGTTCTCCACCGACCAGTCGAGCCGCTTCGTCAACGGCCTGCTCGACGGCCTGCTCAAGCGGCAGGAGTTTCCGGGAACGCTGGAGTGACGGAGAGCAAGGAAGGCTGCGATATCGGATCATGAGCACCTACGACCACAAGGCGATCGAGGCGAAGTGGCAGGACCGCTGGGAGAAGTCGCGAGCGGCGGAGATCGATCTCGAGCGGAGCGGGGACGCCTTCTACATGCTGATGATGTTCCCCTATCCGTCCGGCGATCGGCTGCACGTAGGCCACGGGCGCAACTACATCCTCGGAGACGCCCTCTACCGCTACCTGCGGATGCAGGGGCGCCGGGCCCTGAACCCCATGGGCTGGGACGCCTTCGGCCTGCCGGCCGAGAACGCCGCGATCCAGCGCGGGGTGCACCCACGGGACTGGACGCTCCAGAACATCGCCGTCATGAAGGCCCAGTTCCGGCGCTGGGGGATCCTCTACGACTGGTCGAAGGAGGTCACCTCCTGCCTGCCGGAGTACTACCACTGGAACCAGTGGCTGTTCTTGCGGATGCTCGAGAAGGGCCTCGCCTACCGGCGCGAGGCGCCGGTCAACTGGTGCCCGAGCTGCCGGACCGTCCTGGCCAACGAGCAGGTGGTCGACGGGGCCTGCGAGCGCTGCGGCACCGAGGTGGAGCAGAAGGAGCTCGAGCAGTGGTTCTACCGGATCACCGACTACGCCGAGCGCCTGCTCCACGACCTCGACCGGCTCGACGGCTGGCCGGAGAAGGTCAAGGTCATGCAGCGCAACTGGATCGGCCGCTCCGAAGGCGCCGAGATCGACTTCGAGCTGCCCGACCTCACCGGCGCCGACGGCTCGAGCGAGGTCCTGACCGTCTTCACCACCCGGCCGGACACGATCCACGGAGCCACCTTCATGGTGCTGGCCCCGGAGCACCCCCTCGTGCCCCGGCTGATCGCGGAGCACCCGGAGCGAGACGAGATCGCGGACTGGATCGAGCGGGTGCGCAAGACCCCCAAGATCGAGCGCGAAGGTGAGCTCCAGGCCAAGGAGGGACGGGACACCGGGCGCTTCGCGCTCAACCCCGCCACCGGCGAGCGGATCCCGATCTGGCTGGCCAATTACGTGCTGCTCGAGTACGGCAGCGGGGCGATCATGGCGGTACCGGCCCACGACGCCCGGGACCTGGAGTTCGCCCGCCAGGAGGGCCTTCCGGTCCGTCTGGTCTACCACCCGGAAGGAGCCCCGGAGGACCCCTCTGAGCTCACCGAGCCGGTCCTCCACGCCGGCCAGATCCGAGGTGTCGACCCCCGGTTCGACGGCCGCGCGGAAGGGCCCGAGACGATCGGCGCGTTCATCGACTGGATGGCTGCGGCGGGGTGGGGGCGGGCGAAGGTCTCCTACCGCCT
>CAZIIB010000023.1:0-16048 GCA_964539125.1 uncultured Thermoanaerobaculia bacterium
GCATGGCCTGGGGCGAGGCGGCGATCCTGCTGCGCGCCTTCTCCGACCTGGACGAGTACCTGGACGCCCTGCGCCGCCACGGCGTGCCCTTCACCGTGACCGGCGACCGCCAGTACTACCGCCGCCGCGAGGTGATCGACGCCGCCGCCCTGGTGCGCGCGGTGCTCGACCCGGGAGATCACCTGGCGCTCCTGACCCTCCTCCGCTCCCCCGCCGTGGGCGTGCCCGACGCCGCCCTGATCCCCCTCTGGGCGGAGGGCTTTCCGAGCCGGATGAGCGAGCTCGCGGCGCCCGAGCCAGAGGCTCTCGAAGCTCTCCGGGCGTCGATCGAGCGGGCCGCCGGGCGGATGCCCGCGCCGGCCGAGGTGCCCGGCCTCGAGCGGATCGCGGGCTGGGAGAGCGTGCTACTGGCGACGGTCGCGGCCCTCGCCCGCCTGCGCCGGGACTTCGTCACCGAGCCGGCGGACCGCTTCGTCGCGCGGCTCCGGCGCCGGGTGCCCCTGGAGGCGGTGGCCGCGGCGCGCTATCTGGGGCGCTATCGCCTGGCCAACCTGGAACGCTTCTTCCGCCGTCTGGCCGTGGCGATGGAGTCCTCGGCCGGCGACGTCACCGCCATCCTCCGGGCCCTGCGCCGCGGCGTCGCCGAGGCTCTCGACGAGGAGGAGGGGCAGCTCCAGGGCGCGGCCGAGGAGGCGGTCCAGGTGATGACCGTCCACAAGGCCAAGGGGCTCGACTTCCGCCACGTCTACCTGCCGCAGCTTCACAAGACGTCGCCGCCCGAGAGCCTGCCCGCCGTCGAGGTGCGGGAGGCGGTGGGCGAGGCGGGCGCTCCGCGCCGGGTCGAGTACTGCCTGTTCGGGGCGCCGACCCCGGGCTGGGCCGCGGTCGCCGAGGAGGCCCGCCGGGTGGCGGCCGCAGAGCGCGTGCGCACGCTCTACGTGGCCATGACCCGGGCCGAGGAGCGTCTGGTCCTGGCGGGCGCCTGGCCCGAGGCGCCCCTGCCGCGCCCGCCGGAGGAGGCGCACTCCTACGTCGACCTGCTGGGCGAGCGTTTTCGGTCGCTGGTCTCGGTCCGCGAGCTCTGGGAGCGGGCGGCGGAGGCAGGAGGCCGAATCGACAGGCACCGGACGCGCTGGGTGTTCCCGGCGCTCGTCGCCGCCGGGCACGAGGGCGCCGGCGCGGCGCCGGGCGAGACCGAGGCCGCAGACCCGGGAGCCGCCGTCGACCTCGAGGCCGAGGCCGCCGCCTCGGAGCGCCTCCGCGAGCGCCGTCGCCGGGCGGCGGATCGAAGCCGGCGGCCGGTCGCGGGCAAGATCTCGAAGGATGGCGACCTGGAGGAGCGGACCGAACGCCGCTTCGGCGAGAGCCCGCCGGCGGCACCGGAGGGCGCCCCCGAGCGCCCGGCGGCCCGCGCCGCCGGCAGCGCCATCCACCGGCTCCTCGAGGAGCTCGACCTCTCGGCCGGCACGGCAGCGGTCGCCGAGGCGCTCTCCCGAGCCGCAGACGAGCTCGACGAGCGGGTCCGCCCCTACCTGCCGGCGGGAGCCGAGCCGGGGGAAGCCGCCGACGCCGCCAGGGACGTCCTCGATCGGCTCGCCCGGGGTCCGCTCCTCGAGCGCCTGGCCGCCATCGGCGACCACGTCGTGGCCCGCGAGCTCCCGGTCCTCCTCCCGCCGCGCGCTGCGGGTGAGACCGGCGGCGGGGAGGCGCCTGTCGGCTTCCTCGCCGGTGCGATCGACCTCCTCTACCGCGACCCGGGTTCGGGCGAGCTGGTCGTGGCCGACTACAAGAGCGACCGGGTGGAGCGGGACGACGACGTCCGGGCGCGGACCGCGGGGCACGCCCACCAGGTCTCCCTTTACGCCCGGGCCGTGGGCGAAGCCCTCGGGCTCCGGGCCCCACCTCGCGCCGAGATCTGGTTCCTGTGGGCGGGCCGGATCGAGCCGATCTGACGGCCTGCGGCGTGCTACCCTCTTGGCCTCCAGGACACGAACCATGAGCGACGCTTCCGAAACCGAAACGGTCGACGACCCCCTGGTCGGAGTGATCATGGGCTCGACCTCCGACTGGGAGACCCTGCGCCATGCCGACGAGGTCCTGACCCGGTTCGGCGTTCCCCACGAGTGCCGAGTGGTCTCGGCGCACCGCACCCCGGGCTGGATGGCCGAGTACGCCGCCTCGGCCGAGGAGCGGGGTCTCGAGGTGATCATCGCCGGCGCCGGAGGCGCCGCCCATCTCCCCGGGATGGTCGCGGCCCAGACCGTGATCCCGGTGCTCGGCGTGCCGGTCGAGAGCCGGGCCCTCTCCGGGCTCGACTCGCTGCTCTCGATCGTCCAGATGCCCGGCGGCGTGCCGGTGGGCACGCTGGCCATCGGCCGCTCGGGGGCGAAGAACGCCGCGCTCCTCGCCGTGGCCATCCTCGCCACCACCCGGCCCGAGCTGCGCGAGGCGCTCCGGCGCTTCCGGGCGGAGCAGGAGGCGAAGGTCCGCGCCGATCGGCTGCCACCGCCGGAGGAGGCGTGAGCCGGACCGGCACGCCCCTCCCCCCCGGCTCGACCATCGGCGTCCTCGGCAGCGGCCAGCTCGGCCGCATGCTGGCGCTGGCCGCCCGGCCCATGGGCTTCCGGGTGCACGTCTATTCACCGGGCGAGGAGACCCCCACCGGCCAGGTGGCCGACGTCGAGGTGAGCGCCGACTACCTGGACCTGGACGCCGTGCGCGACTTCGCCTCGGCGGTCGACGTGGTGACGTTCGAGTTCGAGAACGTGCCGGCCGCCTGCGCCGAGGCAGCCGCCGAGCGGGTGCCGGTGCGCCCTGCCCACCGGGTGCTCCACGTCACCCAGAACCGGCTGCGCGAAAAGGGTTTCCTGCGCGGCGCTGGCTTTCCCACGACCCCGTTCGAGGCGGTCCACCGCCTCGATGAGCTCGAGGCGGCGCTCGGGCGGCTCGGAGCCCCCGCGGTGCTCAAGACCGCCGGCTGGGGCTACGACGGCAAGGGTCAGGCTCTCATCGAGACGCCCGCCGGCGCGGCGGCCGCGTGGGAGGAGGTGGCCACCCGGGAGGCGATCCTGGAAGGGTTCGTCGACTTCGAGCGCGAGGTCTCGGTGGTGGCCGCCCGCGGGATGGACGGTGAGCTCGCCCACTGGGGGGTGATCGCCAATGACCACCAGAACCACATCCTCGACCTCTCCGTGGCGCCTGCGCCGGTGCCGCCCGAGGTGGGGGCCGAGGCGGTGAGGATCGCCCGCGGGATCCTCGAGGCGCTCGACGTGGTGGGCGTGCTGTGCGTCGAGATGTTCCTCACCGGCGACGGCCGTCTGCTGGTCAACGAGCTCGCCCCGCGCCCCCACAACTCCGGCCATCTGACCGTCGACGCCGCCCTCACCAGTCAGTTCGAGCAGCAGGCGCGTGCGGTCTGCGGCCTTCCCCTGGGATCGACCGAGCTCCTCCGGCCGGCAGCGATGGTGAACCTGCTGGGGGACCTCTGGGTCGAGGCCGGTCCCGGCGCCGAGCCCGACTGGAGGGCGGCCCTCGCCTTCCCCGAGGTCAAGCTCCACCTCTACGGCAAGGCGGTCCCACGGCCGGGCCGCAAGATGGGGCACCTGACGGCGCTCGCCGACACGACGGAGGAGGCGGCGCGCATCGCCCTCGCCGCCCGCCGGGCCGTGCGGCGACCCGCCAGGATGCGTTGACCCGAGTCACCCGCGCTACGAAGCCAACGGGTCTCCTTCCCCGAAGCCGAGGAACACCGGCTCGGGCACGAGGGTCACCCCGAAACGTTCGGCGATCCGGTCGCGAATCTCACGCGCCAGGCTCAGGAGCGCGGAGGCGGTGCCGCCTCCGTGGTGCACCAGGGCGAGGGCGTGGCGCGAAGAGAGGCCGACCGGCCCCCGGCGCGTCCCGCGGGGGAAGCCGGCGCGCTCGATCAGCCAACCGGCCGGGAGCTTGACGCGGCCGTCGCCGACCTCGAAGCGCGGGACCTCGGAGGGCTCCGCCACCAGGCCGGCGGCGACGAGGCGTTCCACAACCGCCTCGGCCTCGGCCTCGCGGAGCACCGGGTTGACGAAGAACGATCCGACGCTCCGGCGGTTCTCGTCGCCGGGCTCGAGCACCATCGACTTGGCCCGGCGCAGCGCGAGCACGACGCGGCGCACGGTGTCCAGGGTCACACCGGCCCCCGAGTCCGCCACCCCGCGCTGGAGCTCGGGGTAGCGCAGGGCTGGCGGCCCACCCGGCGCGAGGCGCAACGTGACGGAGAGGACGGCGAAGCGCCCGGGCCGGCGCCGAAACAGGCTGTCGCGATAGGCGAAGGCGCACGCCTCCGGCTCCAGGCTCCGGACCTCCAGACTCTCCCGGTCGAGCACCCGGACGCGCTCGACGATCTCCGAAACCTCCTGGCCGTAGGCTCCGACGTTCTGGATCGGCGTGGCGCCGGCGGTCCCCGGGATGCCCGACAGGCACTCGAGGCCGGCCACCCCCTCGGCCACCGAGCGCGCGACCACCGAGTCCCAGGGCTCGCCGGCCGCGACTGTCCAGAGCACTCCGCCGTCGGCCTCGGTCTGCGCCAGCCCGCGCTGGGCCATGCGCACCACCAGACCGTCGACACCGGAGTCGGCCACGACCACGTTCGAGCCGCCGCCCAGCAGCACGGTCGGGAGTCCTTCCTCCCGTGCCCAGGCCAGGGCCGTCACCAGGGAGGCTTCGTCGCGCGCCTCGAAGAAGTAGCGGGCAGGTCCGCCGAGCCCGAGCGTCGAGAGCGGCGCCAGGGGGACCTTCTCACGGAGGGCGGCGGGTCGGTGGGCTACGGCCTGCCGTCCTTTTGCTGGACCTCGCCGGTCATCGGCACGAAGCGCACCGGTGCGATCTTGCGCCGCTCGAGGCCGTTCTTGGTCTTGGTGAAGAGGCTCAGGTCCTGGAGGAAGTCGCCCACCGGCACCACCAGGCGGCCTCCCACCTTGAGCTGCTCGACCAGCGGCTGCGGGAGCCGCGGCGGCGCCGCGGTCAGGATGATGGCGTCGAACGGCGCCTCCTCGGGCCAGCCGCCGTAGCCGTCGCCGATCCGTACGTGGACGTTGTCGTAGCCGAGGGAGTGAAGGGTGTGGCGGGCCTGGAGGCCCAGGGGCTCGATGATCTCGATCGAGTAGACCTCGGCCGCCACCCGCGAGAGGACCGCCGAGTGGTAGCCGGAGCCGGTGCCGATCTCGAGCACCTTGTCGGTCCTCTTGAGGTCGAGCAGCTCGGTCATCAGAGCGACGATGTACGGCTGGGAGATGGTCTGCCCGTAGTCGATGGGCAGCGGATGGTCTTCGTACGCCTCGTCGCGCACCGCTTCCGGCACGAACAGGTGGCGCGGCACCTGCTCCATGGCGGCGAGCACCTCGGGCTGGGTGATCCCGCGGGCGCGGATCTGCTCGTCCACCATGCGCTGGCGAGCGGCATCGAAGTCGGTCCCGGGCCGGGAGGGCTTCGCGGGCTGCGCCGCGGCTCCCAGGAGGACTGTCCAGACCAGAGCCAGGCCGAGGGCGGAAGCGGCGGCGATGGAGAGCGATGCTTTCACGGAGTCTCCTCGCGCCGGTAGACGACCTGGCCGTCGACCAGCGTCAGGTCGATGGGGTCCTTCGGGATCTCGGCCGCCGGCACGGTCATGACGTCCTTGGCGAAGACGACCAGATCGGCGCGCTTCCCGACGTCGAGAGATCCCACCTCGCGGTCGAGGAACAGCGACCACGCGGCGTCCAAGGTGAAGCCACGGAGGGCCTCTTCGCGGGTCAGCCGCTCGCCGGGAAACCAGCCTCCCGCAGGCTTGCCCGAGAGGTCCTGACGGGTGACCGCGGCGTAGAGGCCGAGGCGCGGATCGTCGGACTCCACGGGGAAATCGCTCCCCAGCGCCAGGCGGCCGCCGGCGTCGATCGCCTTGCGCCAGGCGTAGGCCCCGGCGAGCCGGCGCTCGCCCACGCGGTCGGCCGCCCAGCCCATGTCGGAGGTGGCGTGGGTCGGCTGGTAGGAGAATATCACGCCGAGCCGAGCGGCCCGGCGAATGTCCTGGAGCCGCATGACCTGGGCGTGCTCCAGCCGGAACCGCGCCTCGGGGTGGGGCTTGCCGCCGAACGCCGCCTCGTAGGCGTCGAGAACCACCAGGTTGCCCCGGTCGCCGATGGCGTGGACCGCCACCTGGAAGCCGCGGTCGAGGGCCTTCTCGGCGACCTCGCGGACGTGGTCCTCGCTGGTGAGGAGCAGGCCCAGGTTGTCCGGATCGTCGTCGTAGGGCTCGATGAGCGCCGCTCCCCGGCTTCCCAGGGCGCCGTCGGCGTACATCTTGATCCCCCGGATCTGGAGCCGGGCGTTCGGGTCGATCTCCGGCCCGGAGCGAAGCCAGCTCGCGAGGAGCTCGGGCTGGTCGGCGACGAAGAGCGCGGCGCGCAGAGGCAGCCGGCCGGCGTCGCGCAGCGCCTTGTAGTCGCTGATCGTGTCCCCGCCGACCCCCATGTCGGTGACCGTCGTCAGGCCGACCGAGACGGCGTCCTCGGCCGCGCGCTCGAGCCGGCGCCGGCGCTCCTCGGGACCGGGCTCGGGGATCTTGTTGCCGGCGAGCTCCATCGCCCGGTCGACGAGGACGCCCGTGGGCCGGCCGGAGTCGTCGCGGATCAGCCGGCCACCCGGTGGATCGGGAGTCTCGGGGCCGATCCCCAGGATCTCCATCGCTCGCGCGTTGACCAGCGCCGCGTGGCCGTCCACCCGGGTCAACCAGACCGGATGGTCGGGCACCGCCGCCGAAAGCGCCTCGTGGGTCGGGAAGCGCTTGCCCGGCCAGAGGTTCTGGTCCCAGCCGCGCCCGCGCACCCACGTGCCCGCGGCCTGGCCGGCGGCGGCCGTCGCCGCCCGCCGCACGACCTCGCCGTAGCTGGTCGCGCCCACCAGGTCGACCTGGGCGAGGGCGTCGCCCAGGCCGACGAGGTGCGAGTGGGCGTCGATCAGCCCCGGGGTCACCGTGCGGCCGGCGAGCTCGATCGTCTCGGTCTTCGGCCCGGCGAGCGCCAGGACGCCGGCGTCGTCGCCCAGGTAGACGATCCGCCCCTGCCGGATCGCCAGGCTGCCGTCGACGGCTCCGGGCCTGGAGACCGGGTAGAAGCGGCCGTGACGCAAAATGAGGTCGGCGGCGTCCTCACCACGGGAGGGGCGGGCGGCGAGGAGCGGGGCGGACACGGCGACGAGGGCGGCGACGCGGAGGAAAGTCTTCATCGTAGGGGCCTTCGGCGCGTCATTGTGCCAAGGATCGGCTGCAAAGGACAAGCCACGGGCTGCTAGACTCGGCGCCAAATGTGCCGAGACGCCTCCAGCCTCCGAGAGGCGCGATGAGCCGCCGAGCCGAGCGATCGCCGCGTCCCGGGGAGCTCGAGCTCGGGGAGATGGCCGAGCGGCTCGCGCAGGCCATGGCCTCCTCCGTTGCGGACGAGACGGAGATCGCCTGGATCGAGAGTGTCACGAAGACGGCCTCGGCGGGAAACGGACGGGCCGACGAGGAGGACGATTCGGGCGCCGGCGTCCGGCGCTCGGTGCTCGTCCGAACACGCGAGGGAAGGCGCCGCGGGTTCTTCCGCACCGGATCGGCCGACCCGGGAGAGCTCGCCGCCGGCATCCGGCAGGCCACGGCCGTCTCGCGGGCCGCGGGATCGCCGCCGGATCCGGTTCCCGAAGCCGGCGGTGACGATCCGAGCACGGCCGGCGCGACACCGCCGCTGTGGGACGAGGCGGTGGCCGGGCTCGGCGCGGCCATGGCGCGCGAGCTCCTCGCCCCGCGGATCGCGAAGACCGAGCGCGCCCGCCTCGAGTGGAGCCTCACGCGGGTCGCGGTCGCTACCAGCGCCGGCGTCGAGCGCCAGGCCCGAGCCTCCGCCATCACTCATTCGGTCCGCAGCGGCCTCGACGTCGCCGACGGTGCGGGGGCCGGGCGCGCCGCGGCGTCGGCGCGGTTCCTCGACGACCTCGACCTGAACGCGGTCGTCGAGCGGGCTCGCCGCCGCGCACCCACGGGGGGGACGGGCGAGGTACACGATCGCACCGGCCCCGTTCTCTTCTCCCAGGAGGCGACCTGCGCTCTGGTCGAGCTGCTCTCAGAGGCCACCCTCTCTTCGCGGGCCTTCGAGGCCGAGGGCTCGCCGCTCGCCGGCATGCTGGGCGAGCACGTCTTGTCGCCCGATTTCGACCTGGTGGACGACGGGCTCGACCCGGCCGGGTTGCCCTTCCCCTTCGACCTGCTCGGTCGCCCGAAGCGGCGGATCGCGATGATCGAGGGCGGAGTGCCCCGGACGCCGGCGGTCGCCGAGGAGCTCTCCGCGCGCCTGCGCCTGCCTCCGACGCCGCATGCCATCGGGCCCGAGGAGGCGCAGCCCACGAACCTCTTCCTGCTGCCGCGGGCCCCGGAAGCCGAGCTGCTGGCCGCGGCCGAGGGCGGGGTGTGGATCGGTTCGTTCCACGGCCTGGAGTGCTTCGATCCGGGACGGGTGGCGGCCCGGGGCCGAGTCCGCGGCGCCTGCCGGGTACGCGCGGGCGTCCTCGGCGAGCCGCTCCCGGAGCTGGTCTGGGAGGACAGCCTGCTACGGCTCTTCTCACAGGTGCGGGGCCTGGGCGGCGAGCCGGTCCGGCTGGCGAGCCGGCACCTCCTGGGCGGCACTTCGGCGCCGATGGTGGTCGTGGAAGGAGCCGAGACCCTACGGCTCGCGGGATGAGGCCGGCGGCGGCTACGCCTCCGCGCTTCTTCGAAGCAGCACGATGGTCTGGTCGTCGCCCTGCGGCTGGCCGGCGGCGAAGTCGTCCGTCGCCTCCTCCACCGCGCGGACGATCTCGGGCAGCGGCCGGTCGGCGGCGGCGCGCAGGAGGGCGACCAGGCGCCCCTCGCCGAACTCCTCCTCGGCGCGCGACGCACACTCGGTGATGCCGTCACTGTAGAGACAGAGAAGATCCCCGGGAGCGAGGTCGAGCACTCCGGAGCGGTACGAGCTCCCGGGCAGGAGCCCCACCGGCAGGCCGCCCGGCGGCAGGCGTTCGAGGTGGGAGTCGGCGCGGATCACGAGGCCCGGGTTGTGGCCGGCGTTGACGTAGGTGAAGCGGCCCGAGGCGGCGTCGAGCTCGCCCACCAGGAGGGTGATGAACTTGTTCGGGGCGCTCGAGGCCAGGATGTGCCGGTTGAGCCGCTCGACCAGACGGGGTCCGAACCCGATGCGGCCGAAGAGCAGTCGGATCGCGGAGTGGAGGGTGGAGACCATGAGCGCCGCCGGCACCCCCTTGCCCGAAACGTCGGCCAAGGCCAGACCGAGCAACAGCCCGCGATCGTTCTCTCCGCTCTGCTCCTCGGGCGGCACGGGCACGAGGTCGTAGAAGTCGCCCCCGACCTCCCGCGCCGGCCGGTTCCAGCCGGCGATCTCGTAGCCCGGCACCGACGGCACCCCTTTGGGCAGGATCTGGCGCTGGATCTCGGCGGCGAGCTGGAGGTCGCGCTCGTAGCGCTCTTTCTCGAGGGCCTCGCGGTGGAGGCGCGCGTTCTCGAGGGCGATCGCCGCCTGGTTGGCGAAGAGCGAGAGCGTCCGGCGGTCCTCCGGGCTGAACGGGCCCACGCCGGACCGGCTCTCCTTGTCGCCTACGGCCAGGATGCCGCGCCGGTCGTCCTCGATGGCGATGGGAACGGCGAGCAGGTGCTCGGCTCCGGGCAGCAGGCCGCTGGGCGTCTCGTGGGCGGCGGTGGCCGGGAAGCTCTCCAGGGCCTCGCCGCCGAGCTGCGATTGCAGGCGGTAGACCCCGCCGGAGAGCAGGTAGAGGGCGCCGCGGCGGGCGTCGAGCAGGGAGACGGCGCGCAGCAGGATGTCCTCGGCCAGCAGATCGAGGTCGAGGGTCGAGGCGATCGCCAGCCCGACGTCGTAGAGGGCCTCGAGCTCGACGCCCCGGTACTTGGCCTGGAAGCTCTGGCGCTTGAGCCGGCCGAGGAGGCGACAGTTCGACACCGCGAGGGCCAGGAGCAGGCTCAGCGGACCCTCACCCTCGCCCCCGCCCTCTTCGGTGCGGGGCGCTCCCGCCTCGCCGGGACGCCAGAGGAGCACGGCACCGGGGAGAGGGAGGCGCTCGAACCCGGCCGTCGCGTCGGGTCCTGCGGGAAACGGCCCTTCCCCTGAGGAGAGCTCGGCGCCGGACGCGTCGTCATCGTCGAGGTAAAGGGCGGCGCCCCGCGCGCCGCGCTCCCGACACCACAGGTCGAGGAGGGACGAAAGCAGCGCGTGCTCTTCGCCTTCCCCGTCGGTGAGGGGAAGCAGGCGACGCCAGGACCCGGCCTCGATTTGCTCGCTCGCGCTCACCACGTTCGCTCTCTCCAGCCCCTCTCGGATGGACGGCGTCCTCTCGGTTCACCGGGCCTCCGCCGGCTCTCTCGCGTCATGCGGCGGCCAGGGCCTCGACGGCGGCCGCCTCGTCGTCGTAGATCCCTGCGTACTGGGCCAGGCCCATGATGTGGAACGTCTTGTGGATCGTCGGGGTCAGGCAGCAGAACGCGAGCCGGCCGTCGATGGCGAGCATCTTCTCGATGATCTCGATCAGGATGGAGATGCCGATGGAGTTGACGATCTTGGTGCCGACCAGGTTGAGCAGGATGCGCTTGTACCCCTCCTCGAGCAGCTCGTACGCCGCCGAGGCGATCTGCTCGCCGCCCTGGTTGTTGATGTAGCCCTCGGTGTAGATGATCGCCAAGCCGTCCCGGCGCTCTACTCTGAGTTTCAGGGTCTCGGTCATCGCTTGTCCCGTCGGTCTGCCGGCTGGTCCCTTAACGTGCCTTCGACATCACGATCGTCGTTCCGTTCGAGCTCGAGCGCACGTCGACGTCGTCCATCAGGCCGCGAATGATCTTGAGGCCCCATCCCCTCTTACGCTCGGACGTGAGCTTATCTTCGATTCTCGGCTCTTTCAGCTCGTCCGGCGAGAAACCCACCCCGGAGTCCCGGACCGTGATCTCGAGCCGGTCGGGCTCCCGCCCGCCGAGCACCACGAAGCTCAGATAGACGGTCTGGTCCGGAGCCTGGCTGTGCTCGATGGCGTTGATGCACGCCTCCACCACCGCCATCCGGACTTCGTCGATCTTATCCGCACTCATCCTCATCGACTCGGCGACCGAAGTGGCGGCCCGGCTCGCGGCGATCTCCATCTCGGGACCCATCTGGAGGGTCAGGGAGATCTCGCGGAGCACGTCGTCACCGTTCATGGCGTCGGTAGCGGACCTTCGTCGGTCATGGGTTCTGGCAGCCAAGAGCCCTCCGCAGCCAGGCGGGGCGCTGAGCAAAGGGGCTGCAGTTCTTCGAGGGACTGCACGGGGCGGTGGCGTCCCCCTCCCCCACCGAGGGCGGGAAGGGGATCGAGGGGTTGCGGGGGGGATCCGAAGAATACAACGTTCTGGAGAAGCCGGGAAGACGAGCGTAGACGCACTCGATCAACGTGGGCGGGGGAGCCACCGGGCCGGAGGGCTCTTCCGGTCGTCCCCACCGTCCCTTCGAGGCGGAAGCTCGTCAGAAGGTCAAATAGAGCTCCAGCAGGTAGACGACCAGGGGGTGGATCAGGTCGTTCGCCAGCAGCCAGACGAAGCTTCCCACCACACCCGCCGAGGCCATGACTCGGATCAGGGTTCGGACCGGCAGGTAGGGAAGGGTGCGCTGTTTGAGAAGGGATCCGGGCATCGCGCTTTTCTCCTTGGGGCTCATGACGCCCCAAGGAAGAGCAAGCCCGCTGCCAGGTCCCGAGCCGGACGATCAGGAGCGGCACAAAGTACTGGAAACAAACGATTTGTCTCACTCGAACCGAGGCGATCCGCGACCGGCGGAGCGCCATCGGATGCGACACAATGTCGCAGTCGGAGGACCCTGGACGGCGGAGGAGCGGGGCGAAGACCGTGGGACAGGATTCTGAGGCGATCGCGACAGATTGTCGCGCCGAGCCATTTTGTCGCGCCGGCCGACCGAGGCCCGCCGTCTCTTCTACCAACGGATTCGGCGGCGGGAAGTTTCAGCGCCCTGCTCGGCCGCAGGCCGGTTCTCAGAAGCCCTTGCGTTGCAAGGTGCGGCGACTGACCCCGAGAATGCGGGCGGCGGCGGTCTTGTTGCCGCCCGCCATGTCCAGCACCCGGGCGATGTGGTGGTGCTCCAGGGTCTCGAGGTCGAGGGGCGCTCCGGACGGCGGCGGAGATCCGGACGGGCCGGCGAGACCTCCGGCGCCGAGCAGCGAGGCGACGATCTCGCGGTCGATCTCGCCGTCGGCGAGAGACGCCGCCCCTTCCAACAGGTTCTGCAGCTCGCGCACGTTGCCCGGGAAGTCGTGGGCCATGAGCAGCGCCATGGCCTCGGCGCGGAGCGGCGGAGGCTCGATCTGCTCCCGGCGGCAGAACTCCTCGAGAAAGTGCCGCACCAGGTAGGGGATGTCTTCCCGGCGCTCGCGCAGGGGTGGGAGCTCGACCTCGACCCCCTTGAGACGGTAGTAGAGGTCGCCCCGGAAGCGGCCCTCCTCGACCAGGGCCTCCAGGTCCTGGTGGGTGGCGGCCACCAGACGGACGTCCACCGGGATCGGCCGGTGGCCGCCGACCCGAACGACCTCGCGTTCCTGGAGCGCGCGCAGGAGCTTGACCTGGAGGTTCTCCTGCATGTCGCCGATCTCGTCGAGAAAGAGGGTGCCGCCGTCGGCCAGCTCGAACTTGCCGGCCCGCGCTTGCACGCCGGTGGCCACGCCCCCCTCGATGCCGAACAGCTCGCTCTCGAGGAGCGACTCCGGCAAGGCCGCGCAGTTGAGGGCGATGAGCGGTCCGGAGCGGCCCGAGAGATGGTGGAGGAGCTTGGCCACCAGCTCTTTGCCGGTGCCGCTCTCACCCCGCACCACGACGTTGACCCCGCGGGGCGCGACCCGCTCCACGATCTCGAGGGCGTGGCGCATGGGCGGTGCTTGGGCGATGATCCGCTGACCCGCCACTTCTTCGGAGAAGCGGCCCTTCAGGGCTCGGTTCTCCTCGGCGAGGCGCTCGCGCTGAGCCTCGAGCCGCTCGCGCTGGCGGGCCGTGTCGAGGGAGGCGCCGGCGAGGGAGGCCACGGAGTCGAGGAAGCGCCGGTCGTCCTCGGAGAAGCTCGAGCTGGCGCCTCCCCGAGCCTCCTTGTCGAGAACGGCCAGGTAGCCCAGGAAGACGCCGCGGCTGGCGATGGGAGCGGCCAAGAGCTCCTCGAGGCCGCGGCCCGCGAAGCTGCCCCCGGTTCGGGAGATCAGGCGCCCGGCGCGCAGGAGCTCGGTCCAGAGGTCTTGTGCCAGGAGGGTCTCGCCCCGGGGGGCCGCGCCTTTCCAGCCCACGGTGGCGACCGCCCGGGGCCCGCCGTAGGCGTCGCGGGTGACGGCCACGGCGGCGGCGGGGTCGAGCACGGCGCAGACGCGCTGGAGGAGCTCGTCGACCAGCTCTTGCTCGGGGCGCTGGGCACCGAGGGCGAGGGCCAGGTCGTAGAGGGTCTCGAGCTGGAGGAGGCGGCGGCGCTGGGCCAGATCGGGGGTGACGGCGGCGGGGGTCGGCATGGTGCGCGTCATATTGTAGCGGATGGGTGCGACATTTTGCCGCAGGTCGGGCGGGGTGGTTGGAGCGGGAGAGGCGAGGTACACGGCCCCGGGCGCGCTCACACGGCCCCGGGCGCGGCTCACACGGCCCCGGGCGCGGCTCATACGGCCCCGGGCGCGGCTCATACGGCCCCGGGCGCGGTAAAACTTCGGCGGCGGACTGCGCCGGCGAAGTTTCACGCGTCGCCAGGGGCCTGCGTGAACGGGCGGCTGAGATGTCGGGCCCGCCGCCGCGGGGGGAAGGAGAGTGGATCGGCGGGATCGGACTCCGCGGGGATCCGGCCGATGCCAAGGGCGCGAAAAGGGGTGGGATCGGGGGCGGGACGGTGGAGGTCCGTTGACAGGTCGCCGGAACGTCATGATAATTAGAACCGTAGGTCTCTGTCTAGTTTTAGGCCATGGCACACGATCCTTCGTCTCGGCGACCCGACAGACCGGACCCGGAAGGCCTGGGGAGCCCGGGGCTTCGGCCTCCGGTCCAGGTGCGCAGTCGCGACACCCTGGAGCGGATCGCCAGCTCCTCCGAGGAGCTTCTCGAGGGGCGTAGCTTCGGCCAGGTGTCGGTCTCGGAGATCATCGAGCGCGCCGGGACGTCGACGGGCGCCTTCTACAACCGGTTCTCCGACAAGCGCTCCCTGCTGCTCTATCTCGACGACCGGTTCATCGAACGCACAGTGGCCCTCTGGAGCGCCGAGCTCGATCCCGAACGCTGGGACGGAGTGCCCCTGGCAGAGGTCGTGGGGTCCCTGGTCGGCCTGCTGGTGGCCAAGTACCGCGCCCATCGAGGCGTGCTTCGAGCCATCGTCTCGTACGGCCGGTGCCGAGACGACCCGGAGTTCGTCGAGCGCGCGGCGCGCGTGAGCCGGCGGGTCCTCGGCCTGGTCCGCGAGCTCCTGGCCGCGCACGGCGACGAGATCGCCCACCCCGACCCCGGGCGAGCCGGCGTCTTCGGCTTCGTCCTCGTCGTGTCGGCGATCCGCGAGCTCGTGCTCTTCGAGGACCTCGGCCTCCTGCTCGAGGAGGAGGCGCCGGACCTCGCCGGGGCGGGGCTCGCGACCGAGCTCTCCCGCGCCTACCTCACGTACCTGACCACCCCCACGGAGGCCCCATGAGCGAAGACCCCGCCGAAATCGTCACCGAAGAGACCGCCGTCGAGACACCCGAGGGCGTGACCTTGCGAGTGCGCCGCTGCCGCCCGGCGACCGAGTCCCCGGAAGACGGCCGGCTGCCCCTCGTCGTCCCCAACGCGATCTACCTGGAGGATGACTTCGCCCGCCTGGCCGAGAGGCGGGAGGTGGTGTTCTACGACCTCCGGGGGCGGGGGCGCTCGGAGGCCGTGGCGGATCCGGCGCGGCTGGGGATCGAGCGCGACGTCGAGGACCTCGAGACCGTGCGCTCGGCACTGGGGATCGAGCGCATGAGCTTGCTCGGCCACTCGTACCTGGGCCTGATGGTGGTGCTGTACGCCCTGGACCACCCCGAGCGGGTCGGGCGCATCGTGCAGATCGGGCCCGCCGGCCCGGCGGCCGAGTTCCTCGCCAGGACGCCGCGGCCGGGCACCGACCCGGAGGCCCTGGACCTCGCCGCCTGGCAGGCGCTCCTCGCCGACCGGTCGACTCCGGTGCGCGATCCGCAGGCTCACAGCCGCCGGTTCTGGGAGATCTTCCTGCCCTACATGTTCGGCGACCCGGAGAAGGCCCGCGCCTACGCCATGCCGAGCTTCGACGACGTGCCCAACGAGTGGCCCTCCAACATGAACCGCACGCTGCAGGGCGTCTTCGCCACGATGACGACCTACGACGTCCGGCAGCGGGCCGCCGAGGTCCAGGCCCCGGTCCTCATCGTCCACGGCACGGAGGACCGCAACGCCCCGTACGAGTCCGCCCCGGCCTGGCGGGCTTGCCTGGGCAACGCGAGGCTCCTGACGGTCCAGGGCGCCGCCCACATGCCGTGGGCCGAGGAGCCGGACCTCGTCTACCCCGCGATCGATACCTTCCTGGAAGGCAAGTGGCCGGAAGCAGCGGAGCCCACGCCGGAAGAGTAAGACCGCCCCCGCCCAGATTCCTCGACTCCGGGGCGCGGCGAGCGCGCCCCTCCGCTCGGAATGACAAGGAAAAGGGAGGTCGCCGAAGGCCCGCCGAGGAGTCCGAGCCCGCCAATTCCCCCCCTCCTCCTCCACGGTGGCGGGCCAACCCCCGAATCAACCTGTTCACGCAGGCCAGCGGGGTGCGTGAGGTCTCGCCGGTCGCAGTTTGCCGCCGAGACCTCACCACCTCGCGGGCCGTGTGCTCCGGCGCGATCTACCCGGCAGCCGCCGCCTTCTCCCGCCCCAGCGCCCGCTTCAAGAACCGCCCCGTGAAACTCTCCTCCACCCCCGCCACCTCCACCGGCGTCCCCGTGGCGAGCACCCGTCCGCCGGCCGCGCCTCCCACCGGCC
>CAZIIB010000024.1:0-15663 GCA_964539125.1 uncultured Thermoanaerobaculia bacterium
CTGGCTCAACTGGTTGACCAGCTTCTCCAGCTCCGCCAGGCGCTGCTGGAGGTCCTGAATCTGCTGGTCCTTCTTGGTCACGACGTCGGTCAACTCATGCTGAAGCCCCTGGACTGCCGCCATCGTCACACCCTGGACGTCGATCGGGTAGATGTGCTTCCCGTTGGCGTCGGTGCCCAGCCCGAAGGTGGCCTGGAAGTCCTCGGCGATCGGCCCCAGGTGACGGCGGTGCTTGACGTCCTTCTTGTAGATCCACGTGCTCATCGGCAGGTCCATCACCTTCGACAGAACCTCGCGGGTGTCGACCGGCTCGAACCCTTCCTTCAAGGTGCGCGACGACGGGTTGCTGAACACGCCATCCACTGTCAGATCGCCGGGCACCTGGACCTCTCCAGTGGAGGCCACGAAGCGGATGACCTGACCCGTGGAGTCGGTGTCGTTGATGAGGAGATTCCCGTTGCTGCCGACCCGGAACTCCCAGGACCCAAGGTCCGAGGCCGTGTTGTCGAGCACCATGGAGACCACCTGGGGGCTGGCGTTGGTGTTCTCCACCACGAAGGACGTCGGCGAGGCGTCAGTTCGCTTCACGTCGAGCGCTTCGCTCGGATTGTTCGTCCCCATCCCCACGTCGCCCGAGTTGGCGATGAACAGCGAGTTGGTGGGCGCCCCCGGGACGATCCGGAAGGGCAGCTTCGAGCCGAAGGTCACGTCGCGGACGAAGAAGTTGGTCTCGTTGCCGGCCACGTCCCAGGTCTGGGAGGTGAAGCCCGAGGAGCTGTCCTGCTCCAGGCGAACGGTGGGCGTGTCGCCGTCCTTGATGTGGAGCTCGACGACCGGCGTCGAGGTCCCGAGGCCGACCCGTCCGCCGTCGTCCACGTAGAGGGCGTTGGTCGGCGCTCCTCCTTCGATCGTGAAGGGCGTGGCGCTCGTGGGGGAGATTTCGTCGATCGAGAACTTGTTCGCCCCACCGCTCGCCGAGTCGTTCGCCGTGAGCTGCCAGTCCTGGGTCGGGAAGCTCCCGACCGAGGTGTCCTCGAACTTGATCCGGAGGTTGTTCTCCTTGAGCCGGATGGTGTCGAAGCCGAAGTTCTCGTTGTTGACGCAGTCGACGCCGACGCACAGGCTCTGCTGGACGATGAGGTCGTCCGCGATCACCTGGTCCTTGGCCGACAGGCGGTTGCCGGAGGCGGCCGGCTTGCCGGCTCCCGGCTCCGTCTCGCCGCCCGCCAGGATCGCCTGGTCGGCGATGGTGAAGCTGCCGGACTGGAGCTTCGGGACGGCCGGGAGCTTGCCGGCCTCCTCCGCGAGCGTCTGGCCGACGTCGGGCTCGCCGGACTTGCGCGCCACCTCGAGCCCCCGGGCGGTCGCCGGGTCGAGATGGACGACGGGGGTGAGCTCCCAGGAGTACGCACCGTCCGGCCGGATCTGGCCGGCCTTGTCGAAGACGCTGAACGTGGCGGACTCACCCGGCTTGAACTCCTGCCGGAGGTAGAAGCCCTGCGGGCCGGAGACGGTGAGCACCATGCCGACGCCGCTCACCGCCGGTTGCCATTCGACGCTCGAGGCGCCGGCGTGCACCGTGGCGAGGGAGTGGGGTGCCGCCAGCGCCGGCACGGCGACGAGCACGGCCAAGGCCGCGATCACTGCAAGCTGACTAGAGACGTTCCTGCCCTTCATCTGGGTATCCTCCTTACCGTTGACCTTCAGATCTCCGCTCCTTCACAGTCGCGAGGAGCGGACTCGGCTCCGTGCATCCCTTCTGAGAACTCGACAAGTGGCGCCCTCGGCGCAACGACATCATGGCCTCATGATGAGTTCAGTCACAATAGCCTTTCCTGGTCTCGGCGTCAAGTGTCTTCGTCGACCGGTCTCTATTGATCGACAGTTCGAAATTAACAACATTTCGATTGTCATTCATTGCCCTTTTCCATCGCCTGAAGCATGCCCGGGATAACGGCACGGCGCGTCGTTCTCGTAGCGCCGGAGCAACGGTTCCATGGCGCCGATCCGGTTGTCCTTCCCGGCCTTGTGCAGAGCGTCCATCGCGTGCCGCTGCCAGGCGGCCGCCTCGTCGCAGCGCCCCACCTCGGCCAGCGCCATGGCCAGGGTCTCGGCGCTCTCCGGCGTCGGCCAGGCCCGGACGAGCTCCTGGGAGAGCTTCAGGGCGCGCTTTCCGTCCCGTACGTCGTAGAGGGGCGAGGCGGCGAGCAGCCGCGCGAACGCGGTCACGACCACCGGGCTCCTGGGCATCAGAGCGTGCGCCTCGTCCAGCCGGTCGCGGGCGTCTGCGACGCGCCCCAAGCGTACGAGCTCCTCGGCCTCGTCGACCCGAGCCTCCGCGTCGAACGGAGCGAGCTCGACAGCCCGATGGAGGTGCTCGAGCGCCTCCTTGGAGCGCCCCAGGAGAGAGAGCGCCTTGCCGAGCTCGCGCTGGACCTCGCCGTCGCCCGGGTCGCTCGCGGCCGCCGCGCTCAGGTGCTCGACCGCCTGGTCCGGCGCTCCGTCCTGGATGAGCAGGACCCCCAGGTCGAACTGCGCCGTGGCGTTGTCCGGAGCGACGGCCAAGACCTGGTGGAACTGCTCGATGGCACCGACCCGATCCCCCAACCGCGCCAGCGCCGAGCCCAGGTTGATCCGCGCCGGAACGCTATCCGGCCGGGCCTCCACCGCGGCGCGGAAGGAGGCGGCGGCCTCCTTGTAGTGGCCGGCCCGGTAGGCCATCCGGCCGCGCAGGATCTGGACCCGCTCACCCTTCTTCAGCTCCTGGAGCTGGTCGGCCAGCGGATCGGGGGGCTTGACCCCCACCAGGCCGCGCTGGGCGAGCTGATCCCGTGCCTCGTCCATTCGCCCGAGGCCTCGGTAGGCGAGGGCCAGGGGGTAGTGGAGCTTGTTCGCCTCGGGTGCCGCCGCCAGGGCCGCCTCCAGGTGATCGGCGGCTCCCTGGTAGTCCTTCTTCGACAGGGCGATCTGCCCGAGCCCGGCCTCCGCGGCCGCCAGGCCCGGTTCCACCGACAGGGCGCGCTGGAACGCCGCCTCGGCGTAGGGCAGGTTGGCGAGCTCCAGGTAGACCTCTCCCAGGTGGACCAGGGCCGCGACGTCGTGGGACTTGAGGTTGACTGCCTGGCCGTACGCCTTCGCCGCTTCCTCGAAGCGCCCCTCGCCCTGGAGCAGGTAGCCGAGGTAGTAGACCCAGCGGAAGTCCCCCGGCGCCAGGACGTGGGCGTCGCGGTACGCGGCCTCGGCGGGCCCGGTCAGGCCGTAGGCGTGGTAGACGCGCCCCAGCTCGCCGTAGGCCTCGCTGCGCACCGCGGCGGCCACGTCCGCGCCCAGGCTCTTGTCGAGCACGGACCTCGCCTCCTGGATCTGGCGGACGACGTCCGGCTCGACCCCCTCGAGATCCGGCTCCGGTATCGGGACGAGCTCCGATTCCGGGGAGGCCTTGGAGGCTGGCGCCGGCGCGGGTGGTCGAGCCGGCGCCGGAACGGGCGCTTGCGTCGCCGCCGGCTCCTGGCCGGCGCCGGCTTCGGGAGCCTGGGCCAGGACGGGCGCGAGGCCGACGAGCCCCAGGGCGAGAACCGCGATCCCGACGGGCAGGCGCCCTCGGCTCGCGATCACGACGTTCCTCCGGCCGGTTCCTCGAGCCGCCAGCGGCGACCGGCCTCGATTCCCTCGAACCGCTCTACCCGGCCGTCGGCCCAGAGCACTCGGGCGGCCGAGATCCGGCCGTTGTCGCCGAGCCCCACCACGATGCCAGGACCGTTCGCCGAGGCATAGCTACCGTCGACCCGGACACGGCGCCAGATGCCGGGCGCCCCCGGGCGCTCGACCTCCACCCGAGAGCCGAGCGCCGGCGCGCCACGGCCGTTCACCAGGTCGAAGGCCACCCAGGAGCGCTCCTGGCCCACCTGGTTGACCAGCAGCCGCACCGGGCCGTTGTTGTTCGCCTGGACCACGTCGAGGTCGCCGTCCCGGTCGATGTCGCCAAACGCCGCCCCGCGGCTCACCTCGGCCAGCGCGAAGACCGGGCCCGCCTGGGCCGTCACGTCCTCGAAGCGCTTGCCGCCGAGGTCGTGGAAGAGCTGGTTGGGCTGTTTGAGGGGGTACGGGTCTCCAGCGCGAGCCTCGGGCTCGAGCACCCGCACCGCGCCGTTGAGCACCAGCAGGTCGAGCCAGCCGTCGTTGTCGTAGTCGATCCAGGACGTGCCGAATGACGTGTACGGGAAGCTCGGCGCCCCCAGGCCGCTCTCCAGGGTCCGGTCCTCGAACAGGCCGGAGCCGTCGTTGACGTAGAGGGTGTTGGTCTCGCCCATCAAGTGGGTCATGAACAGGTCCGGGTCGCCGTCGCCGTCGAAATCGCCGGCGTCGACCCCCATGCTCGCCTCGGCCGCCCCTTCCCGATTCAGGGCGACGCCGGCGAGGAGACCGTCATCGCGGAACGTGCCGTCGCCCTGGTTGATCCAGAGGAAGTTCGGCTTCCCGTCGTTGGTCACGTAGAGGTCCACCTTGCCGTCGCCGTCGAAGTCGTCGGCGACCACCCCCAGGGCCGGACCCGGCGCCCGGGCGATGCCGCTCGTCTGGGAGACGTCCTCGAACGTCCCGTTGCCCCGGTTGTGGAACAGGCGATCGGGCATCCCGTGGAAGTCCGCCGGCCCGCAGTAGTCCCGGCGGCTGCTCTCCGTGAAGCAGCGCGGGTTCTTGGCCACGTCGAAGGCCACGTAGTTGCCCACGTACAGGTCCAGGAGACCGTCGCCGTCGTAGTCGAGGAAGGCCGCCGACACGCTCCAGCGGGGATCGTCGACCCCGGCGCGCGCCGTCGCGTCGGCGAAGGTGCCGTCGCCCCGGTTGTGCCAGAGCTGGTTCGAGCCGTAGTTGGTGACGTAGAGGTCCACCCATCCGTCCCCGTCGTAGTCGCCCACCGCCACACCCATCCCATATCCGCGGGCGTCGAGGCCGCTCTCCGCGGTCACGTCCACGAAGTGGGGAACCCACCGGCCGTCGGCCGTCTCCACCGGGTCGTTGCGGTAGAGACGGTCGGTGGGCGGCACCGGGCCCACCGGCGGCACGAGCGCGTCGGCCAGCGTTTCGCCCGGGCCGAGCATCGCGCCCTGGACCAGGTAGACGTCGAGGTCGCCGTCGCCGTCGTAGTCCAGCAGCCCCAGACCCTGGCCGGTCATCTCCGGGAAGTAGTACTTGCCGGTCATGCCGTTGAAGTGGACGAAGTCGAGGCCCCACTCGGCCGCCCGGTCGACGAAGATCGCACCGGCGGCTGCCGGGCTCGCCGGCGCCGCCGCGCGGGGGGCCGCCGTGGCCAGCAGCAGGACCGCCGACCCGATCCAGAGAATCGAGGGAGACCTGGCGCCGGAGGCTGCTGGAGAGGAGGCGCGACTCATGGCGAGGGCCTCCGAGTCTATCCCAGCCCGGTCCTCCCACCGGCCGCCGGCGCGATAGAGTTCCTCCGCCATGGATCGCATCCGGCTTCTCACCACCGGCGGCACGATCGAGAAGACCTACGACGAGGACACGGGCGCCCTCGCCAACCGCTGGTCGATCGTCCGCCGGATGCTCCACGAGCTCCACCTCGAGGAGGTCGAGGTGGACGTGGAAGAGCTGATGAGCAAGGACAGCCTCGAGATGACCGACGAGGACCGAGAGCGCATCGTGGCCGCCGTCCGCGACGCCATCGGCGCCACGCCGCCCCCGGCCGGCGTGGTGATCCTCCACGGCACCGACACCCTCACCTGCACCGGCGAGCGGCTCCTCGCCTCCCTGCCCGACCCCGCGGTGCCCGTGATCCTCACCGGCGCCATGCGGCCCTTCGAGATGAAGCGTTCCGACGCCCTGCAGAACCTCACCGAGGCCCTGTTCGCCGCCCGCGCCCTGGCACCGGGCGTCTACTGCGTGGCCCATGGCCGCGCCCTGCGCTTCCCCGGCGTCGAGAAAGACCGCGAGCGCGGCACCTTCGTGGCCGGCGTCAGGGCTCCGGAATGAATCTCCAGCCTACTGCGGGCGACCCCGTATCGCCTGGCGCTGCGTAGCGGCTCCTCGACAGAGCGTGCTATGCCTGCGTCGCTGCGCCTAGCGCGAGGCGCACGGATGACGCCCTCGCTAGGGCCGGTTATATTCTTTCCGGAGCCCCGACGCCGGGGCGGTTCTCTCCCGGATCGGAGTGCCTGTCTCACTCTCTGTACTTCCATATACTAGTAATTACGTGTATCGAAGTTTGGCTCTGAGACTTCGTAGGCTGACCAAGGAGAGAACCATGCAATCCAGACTCGCCCGCCTCCTCCCGCCGGCTGGGCCGGCCCTCGCCCTCGCCATCGCCCTCGCCACCCTCCTCCTCCCCTGTCCGGCGCGCGCCTCGTCCGGCGTGACCTTCCAGGACGCCACCTCCGCCGTGGGGGTGTCGTTCGAGCGGGTGCCCTCGGCCACCCTCGCCGTCGCCCACGCTCTCGAGGCCCGGGGAACCGTCACCATGGCGGACTTCGTGGGGAACTACCCGATCAAGGGACACGGCGCCCCCGGGGTAGCTCTGCTGGACTACGACGGCGACGGCGACCTGGACATCTACGCCACCAACGGGCCGGACGCTCCGAACTCCCTCTTCTCGAGCCAGCTCGTCGAGACCGGTCACCTGACCTTCGTCGACGTGGCGGCCCAGGCCGGGGTCACCGCCACCGACCAGGACTCGACCGGCGTGTGCTTCGGCGACATCGACAACGACGGAGACGAGGACCTCTACGTCCTCGGGCGTCAGGAGCCGAACCGCCTGTTCGAGAACCTGGGCGACGGCACGTTCCAGGACATCACGGCGGTGAGCGGCACCGGCGGCGGCAACCTCACCTCGACCACCTGCTCCATGGGCGACTTCGACGGCGACGGCCTGCTCGACATCGTCGTGGGCGACAGCTTCGACATGGCGACCAACCTGGCGATCTTCGTGGTGCCCTATGCCCTCAACCAGCACAACCTGCTGTTCATGAACGCCGGCGGCGACACCTTCGTCGACGCCAGCGACAGCTCGGGGGTCGGCGCCTTCCAGGAGATCACCTGGTCGGTGGCCGCCGTGGACTTCAACCAGGACGGCAAGGTCGACATCGTCACCGCCAACGACAACGGCGCCATCCCGTTCGCCGACTCGGGAGGCCTCGACCGGGGGTTCATCCGCTTCCTCGAGAACGACGGCACCGGCCACTTCACCGATCGCACCGAGGAGCTCGGCCTGCACCACCCCGGAGACTGGATGGGGCTCGCCTTCGCGGACCTGGACGGAAACGGCACACTCGACGTCCTGGGCTCGAACTCGGGGGACTACTTCGAAGACTTCCTGGGCATTCCCATGCACAGCCCGGGTGACCAGACCACCCGCTGGTTCCTCCAGAACCCGGACGGCACGATCACCGACCCGGGCATCGGAAGCCTGGTCGGCTCGCCCTTCGGCTGGGGCAACGCTGCGCTGGACTACGACAACGACGGGGACACCGATCTGCTCTACTACGGTGGCATCGACGCCGGTCCCCTCGTGGACTCGAACCCGGGCGCCCTGCTCCAGAACGACGGCTACGCCAACTTCACGTGGGACAAGGCCGCCCTCATTCCCTCCGGCGCGCCCCACGCCCTGCGCGTCGAGCAAGGGGTGGCGGTCGGCGACCTCGACGGCAACGGCTTCCCCGACGTGGTCTCGGTCTCGCCGGAGAACCTACCCACCTCGCCCTTCGGCCCGGTGCCGTATCCCCAGCACTGGGGTGGCCCGTTCGACGGCGAGACCGTGTTCTTCCCGTCGTGGATGCCAGGCCCGACGCCGGGTACCTTCACCTACAGCGGCGTCCCGCTGCTCCACGGCGACGTCCGGGTGGAGCTCAACAGCGGTGGCAACGGCAACCACTGGATCCAGGTCGAGGCGGAGGGCACCTTCGGCCTGACCGCCGGCGGCCAGGTCAACCGCGACGGGCTGGGCGCCGTCCTCCGGGTGACACCGCAGGGTGGATCGACCGCCGTCATTCCCATCGTCGGCGGCCTGAGCTACGCCTCCGAGCATGCCTTGGCCACGACCTTCGGCCTGGGCCACGCCCAGACCGCGACCGTCGAGGTCCTCTGGCCCGGCGGGGTGAGGAACCGCCTCTACGAGGTCCGCGCCGGACAGCGTGTGCTCCTGCCGGAGATTCCGTGCAGCTTCGACGATCCGGGGGCGAGCCCGGCCGCCTACGCGGGTTGCGTCCTCCAGGCGCTGGGTGAGCTCTCCGCCGCGGGCGTCGTGACACCGGGGCAGGCGGGACATCTGCTGGGAAGTGCGCTCCGCGCGTACCAGGAAGCGCACTGAAGCCGCGCCGGAATCCCACCGGACGCACCAAAGGGGGCACCCGGCCGGGTGCCCCCTTTCGACGTCCTACGCCAATTTGGCGGAGGGGAAGCCCTCATCCTCGCGGGCGACTACTTCTTCTGGTGTTGCAGCCAGTCGATCAGGGTGTCGAGCTCCTCGTCGCTTCCCGTGAACAACTTCCGGTGCTTCTTGCCGTTCATCTCCACCTTCTTGTGCAGCCAATCCTTCATCCACTGGGCATCGTGCCGGTCGCCGACGTTCACCAGGTCCGGCCCACGCATGGCCGCGGACTTGATCGTGGCCTCGATACCGGCGGTGGAGACCGAGTGACACAGGTTGCACTTCTGGTTGAGGAAGATCTCCTTGCCGTCGGGGCTCGAGCTCATGGCCTCCCCAGGGCTGGGCTGGGGGGCGGCGAAGGCGACTCCGCCGGCGGGGCCGGTGGCGGGGAGGAGCAACGCGAACAGGAACGCGAAGCACCCTACGGTGACGGCAGAAAGAGCAAAACGTCGTACGGTCATGGGTCGGTGTTCTCCTTTCGTGGGTCGATGGTACACCCGGCGTTTTGCCCTGCAACATTTCTGCCTTCCCGGCGTTCCTCCTCGTGGTACCTCGGTGCAGGACTTCGGTCACGCACCCTGCGAGCGTAGCTCTGCGCCGAGGTGCGTACAATGCCGCCGGGCCGCCGACGCGTCGCGGCCCGCCAAGCCCCATGCCCCCTCTGCGAGCAGACGAGGATCACGGTTCCCCGGGCCTCTTCTCCCGGGTGCTGCTGCGGCCGGCGTTCCGGTCCGCGCCACGGAGTCCCTTCCGCGGCAGGGGACACTGGCTGGTCCTCGCCCTGTCGGCCGCCGCCGGGGCGGCGGTGCTCTTCCTGGTCGACCTGACGCCGCGGGTCTCGAGCGACTTCTTCTTCGCCAGCGACGATCCGCAGCTCCGCGACGCCGAGGCGATCGAAGCCCTCTTCCCCTCTCGGCCCCAGATCGTGGTGAGCGCGGCGGCGCCCGACGTACGCGCGAACGCCTACCTCGACCACCTTCGGACCCTCGACCGGGAGCTCTCGGAGCTCCGTGGAGTGGCCGTCGTCCGCAGCCTGGTCGCCGGACCGACCTCTCCCGAGGACGGTTTCCAGGGTCCCTTCTGGAGCCGCCTCCTGGGGACCGCCAGCCGGACCGGCGAGACCTACCTGATCGTCGAGCTCGCTCCCGCAGCGGACCCCTCCGTCCTGGTCCCCCGCCTCCAGTCCCTCCTCGCACGACTGGAGGCCCCCGGGTTCCACCTGACGGCGACCGGCGTGCCGTACGTGGTCGAGCTCATCCGTCGCCATCTGCTGCGGGACCTGCAGGTGTTCACCGCCTCGGCGCTCGTCCTGTTCGGCCTGCTGATCGCCGCCATCTACCGGGACGCCCGCCAGGCCGTCGGCATCCTGGCCACCTGCCTCGCCGCGTGCGCCACGACGCTGGCCACGCTGCGCCTGGTGGGTCTGGGCATCGGGGTTCTGACCGCCAACATCGTGACCATCGTCTTCGTCCTCACCCTCTCCCACTTGGTCTACCTGACCGCCAACTGGCGGCGAATCTCGGTCGAGCTCGGAATGGGTGAAGAGGCCCTCGGCGCGGCGTTGGCCTACACCGGCGGGGCCTCCTTCTGGTGCATGGCCACGACCCTGCTCGGCTTCGTGAGCCTGCTCATGACCTCCGCCGAGCCGCTCCGCGAGCTGGGGCGGGCCGGCTCGATCGGCACCCTGATCGCCTTCGGCGCCGCGTACGGCCTCTACCCCTCCTTCTTGCGCGGGCGGGACCCGGGCCGCTCCTCCCGCCGCTCCGGCGAGCCGTTCCCGGCGCCCCGGGATCCTTTCGGGGGACGCCGGCTCGGCCGCGGCGTGGCCGCCGTGGCCGCCCTCGCCCTGGTGGCCACGCTGGGCCTGCCGCGGATCGACACCGATCCGGGCCTGCTCTCCTACTTCGCCCGGGGTAGCGCCATCCGCTCGGGCCTCGAGGCCCTGGACGCGGCAGGCAGCAGCCCGCTGCGGATCGTCTTCCGGGACCCCGCCGGCGGGCGACTCGACAGCGAAGCCGCCTACCTGCGCCTCGAGGAGGTCCAGCAGGCCCTCGACCGAGACCCGGCGGTGGGCACCGGCCTGTCGCTCGCGGCCCTCGTAGACCAGGCGGCCGAGGTCCCGATGGCGCGCCTGCTGGGAGTGCCGGGAATCGTCGGGCTCCTCTCGACTCCGGCGTTTCAAGGGATCGCCTCGAGCTTCATCACCGCCGACCGGACCCGCTCCGTCCTGGTCCTGCGCATGCGGGAAGCGGGACGGCGACAGGACCGGGACGCCGTGGTCCGCCGGCTCGAGGAGGTGCTGCGCAACCACGGCTTCGAGCCGACCCTCTCCGGCGGCCTCTACGAGCTCCAGGGGAAGCTCTCGGACCTGGTGGCGTCGAGCCTGTTGGTGGGCCTGGGGGGGCTCGGGATCCTCTTCGCCGGCATCGCCTGGGCCGTGTCGCGCTCCCTCGTCACGAGCGCCGCCATGCTCGCGTGCCTGGCCGGTACGCCGCTCTTCATCTTCGGCTCCATGGGGCTCGCCGGCCTCCCCGTCGACTTCGTCTCCTCGCCCGCGGCCAACGTCGCCGTGGGCATGGGAATCGACTCCATGATCCACCTGGTGACCGCCGTTCGCCAGCTTCGGAGCGCCGGCCTGCCGCCCTGGAGCGCCTGGGTCGAGGCTCGGGCCCGGCTCTGGCGGCCGGTCGTCGGAGCGGTGGGAATCCTCGCCCTGGGCTTCGGCCTGTTCGCCCTGTCGAGCTTCCCGCCGACGCGGCGCTTCGGGATCGCGGTGGTGGTGGGGCTGGTGAGCGCGGCCGTGCTCACCCTGGTGGTGCTGCCGTATCTGGGGTCGAGGGACGGGGGAAGAGGGACGGCCTGAGGGCTCACCCGCGGGCGGGCAAGGACTCCTCGACCCGCACCCACCGCGAGCACAGGCCGCGCGGATCGGTGCTCTTCAGGGCGTCGCGGGTGAAGCGCTCGATCTCCTGGTGGTCGGTGCCCGCCCGGCGCAGGGCCAAGCGGGTGGCGCTGACCAGGGCCAGCGGGTTGTCGGTGCGCAAGGAGACGCGCAAGTCGGGGTAGCGGGGGCTCATGTCGTCGTCCACCGTTCGTCGTCTCTCCCTATCCCTACTAACGCACGACGAGCCCAGAACGTTACAGGTCGGGGCCGACGCTCACTGTTCGGCCCACTCCGAGTAGACGCCGAAGAGCACCGCGACCAGGACGACACCCGCCGCCGCGACGACCCCCGCCTCGCCATGGGAGGCAAGGTGCGGGGCCCGCCACTCGAGCAGCCCGCCGAGCCCCTCGAACCAGCCGCGGAGCGCCGGGAGCGCTCGCCACGCTCCGACCGCTGCTCCCGCCGCGCCACAGGCCCACGCGATCGTCTGGACGATCGAGATCGGCAGGGTCGCCCGCTCGACCCCACGGTGGCGGACGGCGAGCCGCCCCCGGAGCCACACGGCGCCCGCATCCGGAATCCGGGCCTCGGCCTCGACCAGGGCCATCCGGCTCTCGGCACCCAGAAGGGTCTCCACCAGGAGGGCGTCGGCGCAGTCCGGGCACCGCTCCGCGTGGTCTCGCAGCGGTTCGCTCCAACGCTCGGTCCGCGCGGCCGCCAGGACCTCGTCGGTCCGTTCACATCGGGTCTCGCTCATGCCATGACCTCCGGTCCCAGGCCGCTCTCCCGGAGCAGCCCGGCGAGCTTCTGACGCGCCCGGAACACCAGCACCCGGACACTCGCCTCTTTGACCTCCAGGATCGACGCGATCTCACGGTGGCTCGCCTCCTCGACGTGGGCGAGCCACAGGAGCCGCCGGTCCCGGGGATCCAACCGCGGCCAGACCCGGTCGAGGTCGCGCCGCAACCGCACCTGCCGGTCGCCGGCCGGCACGCCGCCGGCAGCCCCGGCGTCGGGCTCCGGGTCGGCCACCGGCTCTTCGGGGCGCGCTCTGCGGTACTGGTCGCGCATCAGGTTCGTCGCAATGCGGAAAAGGTAGTTCTTTCGATGCTCGTCGTCCTCGCCCTCGAACCCGGAGCGGAGCAGCCGATAGTAGGCCTCCTGCACCAGGTCGTCGGCCAGGGACCGGTCCCCGGTCGAGCGGGCCAGGTAGGCCCACAGCGGGCGGGCCGTGCGTTCGTAGAACGCCCGGAAGGCGGTCTCGTCCAAGACCGCCTCCTCGCCGGCGGCTTCCGCCGCCGGCGCCCCTGCCCCCGCCGCAGCTCCGAGCATCGCGGAGTCAAACGCCTTCGTTCGGGTGGCTTCGGTCGAGCAGGCCCCAGGACTTCGACAACATGTAGGCCGCGATGGCCGAGAGCAAGAACCCGATGCCCAGAGCCAGGCTCAGGGTCGCGAGGAAGAGGAAACCCTCCTGGGTCTCGGGCCAGCGCCCTTCGAGGAAGAACAGGGCCACCCCCACCAGGGCGAGGATCAGGCCCGCCTGGACCGAGCCGAGGATCCGGCCGTACGGATTGCGCCGCTCGATCGTGGCCGAGTCCAGGAACTTCTGGCCGGCCGGGCTCTCGAGGTAGCCGATGAGGTCCTGGGGGGTGCCGAACTTTTCGAGCAAGCGCGTCTGGAGGTCGGCCTGGAGCTTGGCGATGCGCTGCTGCCGGACGTTTTGGACGATGATCCGGACGATCCAGCCGAGGATCGCCAGAATGCCGATGGGAATGAGAACCGGTGCCAGGTCTCCCATGAATGTCTCCTCTATTGAGCTCGTTGGCTGTTTACCTTCGCCGGGGCACTGCGATCCCGGTCTCACCCCCTACTACGCCCCCCCGGGAAAGGGGTTAACAGGGCTGGACGGAAGCTCAGCCCTCCTCGGCGAGACCCGCCTCGGTCGCCGCCCGCACCATCTCCTCGTGCTCGCGGATCTGGTAGAGGAAGCGGTGCCGGAGCTCGGGTGGCAGGTGCTCCGTCTTGGTGAGCAGCGCCTGGTAGGCCCGGGCCAGCCACGGACGGGCGTCCGACTCCAGGCCCAGCGCCGCGAGCCCCCGGTAGAGGCGAAAGGCGAGCCGGTCGCCCCGCTCCGCGGAGGGGCACCGGCCGACGGCGACCTCCAGATCGGCAACCAGGCGAGAGAGCTGGCCGGCGGGTCCGCCCTGGAGCTCGACGAGCAAGAGCCAGGACAGATCCAGGGCCACGGCCTCTTGCTCGCCCGCCGCGCGGTGGGCCTCGAGCGCGCTCTCCAGATAGCGTCGCGCCTCGGCCCAGGAGCGCTGGACGAGGAAGATCCGGGCGAGGAGCTGCTCGGCATCGGCGACCGGGCCGCGGGCCGAGTGCAGGCTGAGGTCGAAATGGCAGCGCCGCGCCTCGGCCAGGGCGTCCCCGGGACGCCCCAGGAGGAGCGTGTTCTCCGCCACCTCGAGCCGGGCCAGAGCTTCGCCGACCCGATCGCCGCGCCGCTCCCGGATGGCGAGGGCGCGGCGCAATGGGCGGGTGGCCGAGATGAAGTCGCCCAGCCGGCTGTAAGCCCGGCCCAGGCCGATCAAGGCGAAGGCGGCCTGCTCTTCCTCGCCGAGCGTGCTGAACACCTGGTCGGCCTCCTGGTAGCAGGAGAGGGCCTCCGTATAGCGCCCCATCTGGAGGGCCACCGCGCCGAGGGCGGAGAGGGACATCCCCGTTGGCTTGGGCCGATCGAGCCGGCGCCGCGTCTCGAGGGCCTGGCCGTGGAGCTCGAGCGCCTCCTCCAGCCGGTTCTCGTGGAGCGCGATGTTCGCCAGGTGGAAGCGGGCGCTGGCCGCCAGGGAGCTGGCTCCGGCCTCTTCGAGGATGGGCAGGACCCGCTCCAGGAGCTCCTTCGCTTCGGGAAACCGCTCTCGGCGTACCAGGAGGCGGGCGAGACGCAGGAGCAGGAGCGCCTGGATCTGCTTGCCCTGGCTCTTGCGGCTCTCTTCGAGGGCCTCGCGCAGCGCCGCCTCCGCCTCGGCGAGGCGCCCCTCGTCCTCGTCCAGCTCGGCCTTGAGGCCGGTGAGGGCGAGCCGTTTCTTGGGGTCTCCCGCCGCCAGCTCGAGAGCCCTCGCCAGGTCGGACCGGGCGCCGGCGAGGCCTTCGAGCCGGTGCATGAGGGGCAGGAGGGCCCAGAGCAGCTCGAGCTCGGTTTCCGGACCGACGCCCGCCGCCCGGTGGCGGGCCAGCTCGGTCTTCAGAGCGGCGACCAGGTCCGCCGGTGGCGCCGATTGCTCCCGGGCCGCCGCCAGCAAGGGGTCGACGGCGTCGCCCGATCCCTGGAGCAGCCGGTAGGTGCGCCACGAGCCGGTGTGCGTCTCCTCGGCCAGGGCCTCTCCCAGCAGACGGCGTAGGGCCTCGGCGCTCTCGCCCTTCGCCTCCGAGCGCAGCGCGCTCCCGAAGGCCGGGCACGCGAGGCCGATCCCCGTCCCCCCCGGTCCCTCGGCCTCGCGGACCATCCCGCTGTCGAGGAACGGGCTCAACCAACCCCGGTCGGTGGCGACGTTGCCGGCCCGGGCCGCGCTGCGCAGGCAGCCGTCGGGCACCGGCTCACCGGCCAGGGCGAGGAGGCGCAGGGGCGCCGGATCGCCCAGGCGCTGGACCTCGGCTTCCACGTGCTGGGTGAGGCGGTTCGAGGGGGTGTAGCCGGTCTCGGGACCACCCCGGAAGAAGAGGTTCCCGTGCATCTGGCGAATCAGGTCCCGCTCCGCCAGCGCCGTCAACCCCTCCTCGAACGCGAAGGGGTTGCCCGCCGCCGCGGTCCGGAAACGCTCCGCCACCTCGTCGACGAGCGAGAGCCCCCGACAGGCCGCCCGCTGGAAGTCCTCCATCTCCTCCGGCTCCATGGGCGGGATCCGGATCTCGGGCAGCTCGCGGATCGATTGCGGGGCGGAGTCGAAGGCCCCGGGACGCGCGATCAGGACCAGGCGGTACGCCGATCCGGCGCTCGCTGCCTCCGCCAGCGCGGCGGTCAGCTCCAGGTCCTCCTCGGTCACCGACTCGACCCCGTCGCAGACCAGCGTCGCGGTCGGTTCTTCGGGAGCCGTTCGGAGCCAGCGGGGAAGTCCTTCGAGAAGCGGTTCCCGAAGATCGATCGTCGGCTTGCCCTCGGCCGGCGCGAGGAGCCGGTCGGTGTCGACCACTCCCAGCTTCGCGAGCTCGTCCCGCCCCGGGCGACCTCCCTGCGCCAGCCGGTGGAGCGCCTGCTCGGCGAGGCCAGGCCCCTGGTGCCGGTCAGGACGCGCGGTCAGCCAGACGGCCCGACCGCCGCGCTTCGCGAGGGCCTCCCAGACGGCGCGGGTCTTGCCGGTGCCCAGGCCGCCTCCGACGCGGAGGGCCTCGATGCCGCCCA
>CAZIIB010000025.1:0-11654 GCA_964539125.1 uncultured Thermoanaerobaculia bacterium
GCCCGTTCTTCAAGGCGCTGGTGGCGCCGGCCGGCCGGGGCGACGCGCTCTGGGGCGCCGCCATCTCGGTGAGCAACGCCCTGGTGATGCTCCTCTCGGTGGTGGTGGGCGCGGTCGCCGACGGCGCGGCGCGGAAGAAGGCGTTTCTGTTCGCGAGCTACGTCCTGTGCGTCATCTCGACGGGCGGCCTCTACTTCGTCCTTCCCGGCCGGGTGGTGACGGCGCTGGCGCTCTTCGTGCTCTCGAACGTCGCCTTCTCCTTGGGCGAGAACTTCACCTCGTCCTTCCTGCCCGAGCTCTCGACGCCCGCGAACATCGGGCGGATCTCGGGCTTCGCCTGGGGCCTGGGGTACGTCGGCGGCCTCGCCTCGCTGGCCGCCATCTTCCCGCTGGTACGGGGCGACTTCGTGGCGTCCAACCTCCCCCACTTGCGCCTGGTCTGGCCGGTCAACGCCCTCTTCTTCCTGGTCGCGGGCGTGCCCACCTTCCTGCTGCTCCGGGAGCGCGCCCTGCCGACGCCGGGCAAGAGCTGGGGCGACCACGCAGCCGAGGGGATCCAGCGCGTGGTCGAGACGGTGCGCGAGATCCGCCACTTCTCCCAGCTCGCCCGCTTCCTCGTGGCGTTCTTCTTCTTCCAGGCCGGCCTGTCGACGATCTTCGCCTTCTCCGGTATCTACGCCGTCGAGACCGTCGGCTTCCGGGCCTCCGACCTGATCCTTCTGTTCTTCGTGATCAACGTCTCGGCGGCCCTGGGCGCCGTGGCCTTCGGCTTCGTCCAGGACTGGATCGGCGTCGAGCGGACGGTCAAGGTGACCCTCGTCCTCTGGATCGCCGTGTGCGTCGTGACCTACCTGGTGCGCACGCCCGGCCAGTTCTGGGTCATCGCCACGATCGCGGGCCTCGGGATCGGCTCGCTCCAGTCCGCGGCGCGCTCGCTGGTCGGCCTGTTCGCGCCGGTCGAGAAGAGCGGCGAGTTCTTCGGCTTCTGGGGGCTGGCGGGCAAGGGCGCCTACGTCGTCGGCCCGCTGATCTTCGGCCTGGTCTCGGCGGCCACCGGGAACCAGCGCTACGGCATCCTCTCCACCGGCTTGTTCTTCGTCCTCGGCCTGGTGGGGACGGCCTTCGTCGATTCCGAGGCGGGTCGGCGGGCGGCGGAGGCCTGGGACCGGCGCGAGCGCCGGGCGGACAGCAGCCCGGAGACGTGAGGGAATCCCGGCCTCGTCGGGCGGGGGCGTCCCCTTCCGCTCCTGGAGGTGGGAAAGGGATCGAGGGGTCGTGTGGGGGGGGATCCGATCAGATCGGCGAGAGCAGCTCGAGCTCCTCGTCGTCGACCGGCTGGTAGAGCGACGCCCCCACGGTGCCCGGTCCGGCGTGGGTGCCGACCACCGGGCCCATCTCGGCCACCAGGCACTCCCGCACGTCGAGCTCCGACTCGAGCAGGGCCCGCAGGCGGTCCGCCCACACCGGCGCCTTGGCGTGGGCGATGCCCGCGATCACCGGCCGCTCCGGATCGATCCGCTCCTTGAAGAGCTGGAGCATCCGCGGGTGGGCCGCCCGGCCCCCCCGTACCCGGTCGACCGGGACCACCTCCCCCTTCGCGACCCCGAGAAGGGCCTTGATCCCCAGAAGACCGCCCATCCAGGCCCGAGCCTTGCCGATCCGGCCGCCGCGGGCCAGGTACTCCAGCGTGTCGACCACGAAGAGCAGCTGCACCCGGTCGCCCATCTCCCGGAGGCGCTCGGCGATCTCCGCCGCCCCCCGGCGGCGGTGGGCCAGGCGGGCGGCGAACAGGGCCAGAAGCCCCAGCCCCAAGCTCACCTGGCGGCTGTCGACGACCTCGATGACGGCCCGCTCGCCGTCGTCCGGCCGGTCGAGGAGCTCCTCGCCGCCGGCCTCGAGACCCTGGCTCGCGTGGCGCGAGGTCTCCGAGAGCTTCGAGGAGATGTGCACCGAGACCAGGTCGTGCGCCGGCGCCAGGTCGCGGTAGAGCTGGAGGAACTCCCCGGGCGTCGGCGGGTTGCTCACCGGATGGGCCGAGCCTTGCTCGAGCAGGTCGTAGAACTCCCGGGGCGAGATGTCCACCCCGTCGCGGTAGATCCGGTCTCCGAAGCGGACGATCAAGGGAACCACCCGGATCCCGTGCTCGCGGGCCAGGCTCTCCGGGAGGTCGGCGGTGGAGTCGGTCACCACCCGCACCGGGATCTCCGGCTCGTGGAGTACCAGGACGCCCATGCCCCGGAGCCTCGTCAGCTCGCGGAGGACCTCACCGTCGGTGGCGTCCAGCCGGTCGAGCAGACCGGCGACCGTGAGGCCGGTCTGGGCCGCGGTGAGGATCTTCTGCTGGAAGGGGGTGAACTGGGTGCCGAAGAAGGAGGGCCCCAGGGTCACCTCCAGCCGGGCCTGGGGGTCGGGGGCGTCGCCCAGCCGGTCTTCGATCGCCCGGATGATCAGCGTCTCGAGGCCGTCCTCGATCTCGCGGGACACCCCGGGGCGACCGAGGACGACCCGGAACGTCCCCTGGCGGCGCTCGCCGAGGCGGCAGAAGGCCTTCACCCCCCGTGCCCGGCCGGCGGTGGCGGCGATCGCTTCGCCCCCCTCGAACGCCACCTCCGCGCCCTCGAGGAGAAGCCGGCCGGTGACCAGAGCGCGCCCGAGGCCGCGGATCACCTCGAAGACCGGCGTGAGAGAGAAGTCCCCGACCAGGGTCTCGAGGGGGGAGTCGGGCTCGACGCCCACCTCCCGGCCGACCAGCACCAGCCGGATCCGGCGGACGAGCTCTGGACCCTCGAGGCCCGCCGCGGCGAGGTACAGGACGTCGTCTGGAAGCCCCTCGGCCCCCGTCTCGTCCTCGCCCAGCACCACCAGCTGGGTGGACGCCCCGGTGGTCGTTCGAAGCTCGTCGAGGATCGAGGCGTCGCCGAAGTGAGGAACTCCGGCCCCGGCCACGATCACGCTCGGTCCCAGACCCGAGGCGAACCGCCGCCCCTCCTCCTCGCCCGCGGCCGGGACGACCTCGTAGCCGAACTCGGCGAGACCACGAGCGAGCAGCCCCCGCCGGGCGGGAGCCGGTTCGACGATCAGCACTGCCGGACGGCTCATCAAGTCACTCCAGGATCGAAGGGCACCGGAAGGGACGGCCCCCGCGCGGTCCGGGCAACGATAACCGGTGGAAGTTTCGTGAAGCAAACGCGCATCGGAGCGGCTTCAGGCCGTCGCCGCAGCCCCTGGCGCCGGCGGCCGTTCACCCCGGGATCAGGGTGAGCGACTCGCGAAACCGGTTCCGCGATCGAGTGTCACAATTTCGACATCTCGGGAAACTATAGTTACAGGGATTGCGCAAATTTGAACGGCACCTTGCACGAGCCCGCGCAGCCCTTTCCGAGATGCGAACCATGACCACCGACTTGCGTACTGAGGAGAAGCCCTATCATGCCCTCTAGACTCGGGGACGTGGACGACCTCTGTCGCCTTCTCGCTGACTCTTGCGACCGCGAGGACCCTTTCGCGGGCTGTGACCCGACAACCGCTTGCGCCGAGTGCGATCCCTGCCGTCTCGGGCCGATCGAGGGCGAGCCCGTCGCCGGGCTCTACTCCGGCCTGTTCCGGCGTCTGACCCGGCGCCTGGGCGACGAGGAGCGGCGGGCCGGACAGGAGCGCGATCAAGCGCTGGGCCTCTATGACGAGCTGATGGCCGCGGAGCCCGAGCAGCGAGAAGAGCGACTCCTCTCCGACCCCCGCTTCGCGAGCTTCGCCCTCGCCGAGCGTCTCCTCGGGGCCGCTCTCGAGGTGCGCGGGGAGGACCGTGAGGCCAGCCGGGAGCTCGTCCATCTCGGGCTCCTCGTCGCCGATCGCCTCGACCCCGCGCTCTATGGGGTGGGCCTGGTCGAGGACCTCAAGGCCCGCGCGTGGGCCTACCTGGGCGAGAGCTGGAGCGGCTCCGCCCAGCGCGCGTCCCGCGAGGCGTTTCGCCTCGCCGAGTCCCATCTCGCCCGGGGGACCGGCGACCCCCTGGAGGAGGCCGAGATCCTCGTTCTCTCGGCCGCGGCCTGTCTCGACCAGGCCGAGGTCGCCGAAGCGCAACGCCGGATCGACCAGGCCGCGAGGATCTACCTCCTGGCCGGCGAGCGCCTTCACCTCGGCGAGGCGCTGGCCGCGAAGGCCCGGTTCGCCGCCCGCGGCGGCGATCATCGCGAGGCGATCGAGCTGCTGCGCCACGCCTTGACCCTGCTCTCCGGCGACGCTCCGGCACGGACGCTGGCCGAGGTCGGCTACGAGCTCGCCCGCAGCTTGCAGATCAGCGGGTCGCCCGGCGAAGCCTGGACCGAGATCGCCCACGCCCGCAGCCGCCTCGGCGCGGAGCCCGCGGTGCTCGTCAGGACCCGCCTGCTCCGCCTCGAAGGCTGTGTGGCCGCGGACCTCGGACTCGCCGAGGAGGCCCGGGCCCACCTGGAGGCCGCCCTGGTCGCCTTCATCGAGCTGGGGCTCCCGGAGGAGGCCGCACGCGTGCAGCTCGACCTGGCGGCGCTCCACACCCGCGCGGGCGAGGAGGAGTATGCCCTCGGTATGGACCGCCTGGCGGAGTCCACCCCCCGTCTGCTGGCCGCGGGCAGCCTGGGACGGGAGACGATCTCGACGCTGCTCCTGGTTCAGCAGGCCGCCGAGCGCCGCAGCCTGACCCCCGGGCTGGTGGGCGAGCTCTCCGCCTTCCTGGAGCGGGTCGCGTAGCGCGCCGCCCGGTGGGAAGGGGATCGAAGCGATGAGGGGGTGGTCAGCGGGTCTCTGCGGTGGTCGAGGCCCGGGCGGAGCGGCCGCGACGAGCTGCCTCCCGCGGGAAGCGGCGGCTCCGAGATAGAATCTTCGAGATGTCCTTCGGCTTCAGGGACCGCCCGGCTTCGCCGCCCGGAGAGCGGAGCCCGCGGATGGTGGAGCTCGACTCGCCCCGGAGCGAAGCGGAGCTCCTCGTCCTGCGCGGCGTGCTGGACGGCGCCGGCTTCCTCTACTTCGTCAAGAACGACCAGTTCGGCTCGCTCGCGGTCGGCCCCCAGATCGACCATTACAACCGCAAGACGCTCCTCGTCCACGAGGATCACTACGAAGAGGCGCGGGCGCTGCTCGCCGAGCTGCGTTCGAGCGCGGCCGGCAGAGAGACGCCGGCGGTGGGCCGCCCCGCCCTGAGCGACGTGCTGCGCATGGTGGTCGAGCTGCTGCTCTTCGGGTGGATCATCCCCGGCCGCCGCCACCGCCGGAGCCGCGCCCCCGAGCTGCGCCTGATCCGGGGCGGCCGGGCGGCCGGGCCGCCGGACGACGCTCAGCCGGACCGCTGAGCGCGAGCCAGCTCCTCCGAGGCAAGCCGCGCCGCCTCGGCGAGGAGCGCCGCCCCGACCTCCACGCTCTCCTCCGCGGGCAAGAACCGCGGCGAGTGCGCTCCGATCACCGGATCGCCGGGCCGGCGGGCGCCGATGCGAAGGAAGCACCCCCCCATTCGCTCGAGATAGCAGGCGAAGTCCTCGCCCGCCATGTTGGTGATCCCGAGGGGCCGGAGCCCCTCCTCGCCCAGGACCCGCGCGACCGCCCGGCGGGCCCAGCCCGCCTCGCGCGCCGGGTTGACGAGAGGCGGCGCGCCGAGCTCGATCGCGACCTCCGCCGCCAGGCCGTGGACGCCGGCGACGCCGCGGGCGATCTCTCCGACCGCCCGCTGGAGGGTCGCCCTCACCTCCGGATCGAGGGCGCGCAGGGTACCCGACAGGCTCGCCCGGGCCGGGATCACGTTCGGTGCCCGGCCCGCATGGAAGGAGCCCACCGTCACCACCGCCGGCGTGCCAGGGGGGAGTCGGCGCGAGACGATCGTCTGGAGCGCCTCGACCAGAGCGGAGCCGCAGACGATCGGGTCGGCGCCCTCGTGAGGGCGCGCGCCGTGGGCGCCGCCGCCGGCGAGCTCGATCCGGAAGCTGTCCGCCGAGGCCGCGAGCGGCCCTTCCTGGGCCACCGCGGTGCCGAGCTCGAAGCGCAGGTCGACGTGCCCGCCGAAGATCGCCGCCACGCCGTCGAGCGCGCCGCTCTCGAGCACCGCGCGGGCGCCGCCGGCGACCTCTTCCGCGGGCTGGAGCACCACGACGACGTCGCCGGCCGAGGGCTCGGCGGCGAGCAATGCCGCGGCCCCTACGGCCCACGAGGCGTGGACGTCGTGGCCGCAGGCGTGCATGCATCCCGGAATCTCGGAGGCGAAGGCGGCGCCCGTCGACTCCTCGATGGGCAGGGCGTCGATGTCGCCGCGCACGGCCACCACCGGCGCGCTTCGCTCGCGGCCGGCGATCCGGGCCGCCAGGCCGGTGCCCGCCACCGCCCGCAGCTCGGCGAGACCGAGGCGCTCGAGCTCGCGGCGGAGGCGCTCCTGCGTCGCGTGCTCTTCGAAGGCGAGCTCCGGACGGCGGTGGAGGTCGCGGCGCAGGGCACCGAGGCGCTCTCTGAGCTCGGCCGGGACCCGCTCGGCCACACCGCTCGGCAGGTTCATCGCCGCTCCTCCGGGGCCGGCCGGGACCCGCTTTCTGCCGGGATCGGGCCCTCCGCTCGATACGTCGCCTTCCAGGCGGTGATCGACTCCAGCCGCTCCTCGTCGACCTCGACCCCGGGGCCCGGGCGATCCCACGGCACCCGCACTCTCCCCTCGCCGTCCATGGTCCACTCGGGCTCGACCACGTCTCGCTCCCAGTAGCGCTCGGACGGCGAGAGGTCTCCCGGCAGCAGGAAGTTGGGCAGCGAGGCCAGGGCCACGTTGTGGGCCCGGCCCACGCCGCTCTCGAGCATGCCGCCGCACCAGACCGCGATCCCGGCCTCACGGCACAGGTCGTGGATCGCCACGGCCTGGGCGAAGCCCCCGACCCGGCCCGGCTTGACGTTGACGATCCGTCCGGCGGCGAGCTCGATCATGTCCTCGGCCCGCGCCGGTGAGGTGATCGACTCGTCGAGGCAGATCGGCGTCGCCAGGCGCCGCTGGAGGCGAGCGTGGCGCAGGAGGTCCCCCCCCTCGAGCGGCTGCTCCACCATCAGGAGATCGAGCTCGTCCAGGCGACCGAGGCGATCGAAGTCGGCCGGCGTGTAGGCGGCGTTGGCGTCCACCGCCAGGGGCGCCTCGGGGCCCAGTGCGCGGCGCAGCGAGCGGAGATACTCGAGGTCCGCCCCCGGGCGGATCTTGACCTTGACCTTGCGGTAGCCCCGCTCGAGGGCGCTGCGCGCCTTGGCGGCGAGCTCCCCCGGCGTCTCCTGGATGCCCAAGGAGATTCCCGCGGCGACCACCTCGCGGGTGCCGCCCAGCAGCTTCGCCAGCGCCTCTCCGGACAGGCGCGAGGCGAGCTCCCAGCAGGCCATCTCCAGGGCCGCCTTGGCCATGCGGTGGCCCCGGAGGTGATGGTCGAGCACCGGGAACACCTCCCGGGGATGGCCGAACGAGCGACCCAGGATGCGGGGCACGAGCCAGCTCTCCAGGGCCAGGCGGGCGGTCTCGACCGTTTCGTAGCCGTAGGTGGGTTGCTCCCCGGCGACGCACTCCCCCCGGGCGAGGGCCCGGGCACCCTCGCCGTCCGAGCCCTCGATCTCCACCAGCAGGATCCGCCGGTCCCAGGTCTCGCCGGAAGAGATCCGGAACGGCTCCTTCAGCCGCAGCCGGATCTCGCGCAAGGTCACCGCCTCGACCCGGATCACCCCGGCCTCCGCAGCAGGTAGAACGACCGGTGGCGGCCGGGCCGCTCGGGATCCGGGAAACGATGGAAGCCCGCGACCCGGTCGCCCCGCGCCAGGCACGCCTCGAGCGCCCGCCGGGTGGAGGCCCGCCACCGCGCGGCGAGGGCGCGATCGCTCCGGCGCACGGACTGGAGGTCGTCGGGGATCTCCACCCGCACCGCCGGCGCCGCCGGCGGATCGAGCTCCTCCGGCTCGGGGCCGGCGGCCCCCTCGCCCGTGTTGGCGACGGGCGCCCCGAGAGCCTCGGCGGAGGAGACCGAGCCCGCGAGCTCACCGCCCAGCGCCCTCTCCACCCGTACCTCGGCGATCGCCCACTCGACGACGAAGCGATCGGTGCCGATACCCGCCGAGAGGGAGCTGTCCGAGCCGTCGCCGTAGTAGTCGCGAACGTAGCGCACCGCCCGTGCGCCGAGCCGAACGAGGTTCAGATAGGCGTTCTTCGACTCCAGCGGGTCGTAGGTCCACGAGACGGTCTCGACCCCGAGGGGCAGGAGAAGCTCGCGCTGAAAGCACTTCAGCCGGAAGCCCAGGTCCCGCCCGCGCGCCTCGGGCCGCACCGCGAGCATGTGGGACCAGTGGGCCAGCCGCCCGTCGCGCACCCCGGTGACGCCGAAGACGAAGCCGTCGAGCTCACCTGCGGAGCCGAACGCTCCCGCGGCCACGCCGCCCACCGACTGGACGATCTTCAGGATGCTCGGCGGAACCAGGTCACTGAAGCCCTCGCCCCAAACGCGCCTTTGCAGCTCGACGCACGCCTCGAGCTCGTCGTCGTGCTCGAGGGGACGGAGAATGGAGCGGTCTTCGGACATGGGGCAACGAGGCTCGGAACCGGTATCATACCGGGGGGCTGGCAAGGCTCGAAAACCCCGCGTCTGCTATAACTTGGCCGATCCATGGCGACAACGGAGCCGCAAGACGTCTGCGCGGGAGCGCTTCTGAAACGAGAATCCGGCGTCCGCCGTGCACGATCTCGAGATTCTGGATGGGGGCGTTCCCTTCCGCCCCTCGGGGTGGGAAGGGGGTCGAGGGGTTGCGGGGAGGGAGGCGATGAATCCCCCGTTCTGGACAAGGCACGCAGACGATCGCCGGCGAGCCCGCTCATCGTGGGTGGGGGAAGCGTTCCTCGGGCGCCGGCGTCGTCCGTCGTCGTGGCTCGAGCTTTGAGGCGGAGCTTCGTCAATTGATCACAGCTCTCGTCAGCAGGAAGGGCGGCGTCGGCAAGACCACGACCGCCGTCAGTCTGGCCGCCGGCCTCGCGGCGCGCGGCCGGCGGGTGCTGCTGCTCGACTTCGACAGCCAGTGCTCGGCCTCTCTCTCCCTCGGTGTGCCCCGGGAGCAGCTCGCTCCCTCCTCGGCCGACCTCCTCCTGCGCGGGGTCGCGGCGCCCGCCCTGGTGCGCGCCACCCCGATCCCGGGCCTCGACCTGATCACCGCCTCGGTCGACCTCATGACGGCCGACGTGGAGCTCGCCCGCAGCCCCGGCTATGCCCACCGTCTCCAGGCCGGCCTCGAGTCGATCCGCGACCGCTACGATCACGTGTTCATCGACTGCCCCCCCTCCATCTCGGTCCTGCCGCAGACCGCGCTCGTCGCCTCGGACGCCTTCCTGGTCCCGGTCCTGCCCCAGTTCCTGGCCGTCGAAGGGGTCCACAACCTGCTCCAGGCCGCCCGCCGCCTGGGGGAGCGCTACGGCACCCGGCCGGAGCCGTTGGGAATCGTCCTCACCATGGTCGATTACCGCAACCGCGCGACCCACGAGAACGTGGCCGAGGTGCGCCAGCGCTTCGGCGACCTGGTCTTCGCGGTGGAGATCCGGATCAACGTACGCCTGGCGGAGGCGCCCGGGGCCGGCGAGCCGATCTTCAGCTACGCCCCCAGCTCGACCGGCGCCCTGGCCTACGAGCTCCTGACCGAGGAGTTCCTCCTCCGTCTCGGCTCCCGATTCCTGCCCGAGCCGGCCCCCGTCGAGCGCCGGACCTGAGGCCGTGGAGACTCCGTCCGGCGCGCAGAGACCGCCCGGCGGCGGCGCGGCCGGCCCGCCCATCGATCGCTCCCGCTACCGCCGGGTGCGACGCTACTTCGCCCGCGTCTTCGCCCACCTGGTGTGGCACGACGTCGTGCTCGGCAGGGCGCCGCTTCGCCGCTTCCGCTCGGCTCCGCTGCCCCGCTGGCAGGCCCTGGCGCGCCAGTACCGGGACCTCGCCGTGGCGCTGGGCGGCGTGCTCATCAAGCTCGGCCAGTTCCTGAGCACCCGGGTCGACCTCCTGCCGGTCGAGGTGACCCGCGAGCTCGCCGGCCTCCAGGACCGGGTTCCGGCCGTCCCGTTCGAGGGAATCGCCCGCCGCCTGGAGGAGGATTTCGGCCGCCCGCCCGGCGAGGTGTTCGCCGAGATCGATCCGGAGCCGGTGGGGGCCGCCTCGCTGGCCCAGGCCCACCGCGCCCGCTTGCCGAGCGGCGAGCAGGTGGTGGTCAAGGTCCTGCGGCCGGGCATCGAACGGCTGGTGGAGACCGACCTGGCGGCCATCCACCTGGCGTTCCGCTGGCTCGGGGCCTGGCGCCAGGTGCGCCAGCGGGTCGACCTCGAGCGACTCTTCGAGGAGTTCGCGGCGACGACCCGCCGCGAGCTCGACCCGGCCGGCGAGGCGGCCAATGCCGAGCACTTCGCCGAGCTCTTCCGCGACGACACCGGGATCCTGGTGCCCGCGGTCTACCGGGAGACGAGCGGCCCCCACACGCTGACCCTGGAAGACGTGGGCTACGTGCGGATCAGCGACCAGGAGGCCCTCGCGGCCGCCGGGGTCTCGCTCTCGACGGTGGCGAAGCGCCTCTATCGCGCCTACATGGAGCAGATCTTCGTCTTCCACTTCGTCCACTGCGACCCGCACCCGGGGAACCTCTTCGTCCGAGTCCTCGAGCGCGGAACGGAGGCCGCAGGGGGCGACGGGCACGAGGACGAGGGGCGACCGTTCCAGATCGTCTTCGTCGACTTCGGGATGATGGCCACCATCCCCGAACGCCTCCGCGCGGCCCTGCGCGACTACGCCATCGCGGTCGGCACCCGCGACGCCCGGCGCCTGGTCCAGGCCTACCGGGACGCCGGAGTCCTCCTTCCCGGCGCCGACCTGGCCCGCCTCGAGCAGGTCCACCAGGCGCTGTTCGACCGGCTGTGGGGGGTCAAGCTCGCCGACCTCCGGGGCATGGCCCTGTCCGAGGCCCGCCACCTGATCCGCGACTACCGGGACCTGATCTACCAGGCGCCGTTCCAGTTTCCGGTCGACCTGCTCTTTCCCCTCCGAGCCGTGGGGATCCTGGCCGGCCTCGCGACCAGCCTCGACCCGGAGTTCGACCCGTGGGCCGAGACCCTCCCGTTCGCCGAGGAGCTGGCCCACGAGGAGCTCGGCGAGTCGAGCCGCCGCATCTTGGGCGAGCTCGCCGACGTCGGCCGCCTGCTGCTGCGACTCCCCGGGGAGCTCGAGCGCTTCCTCGCCCTCGCCGAGGGGCAGGGCCTGCGCCTGCGGGCCGAGCTCTCGGAGGACGCCCGCCGGAGTCTCCGACGCATCGAGCGCTCCGGCGGCCGGATCGCCTGGACCGTCGCCGCGGCCGGGCTCTTCCTCGGCGGCCTCCAGGTCGAGCTGGTTCGTCCCGGCTCCCCGGCCGCCCTCTGGCTCTGGATCGCCGCCGGCCTCACCTTCCTGTGGAGTATCGTGAGGCGATGAGCGGACCCTCCGAGGCGCGGCGCCGGATGGTCGAGGCCCAGCTCGTCCGGCGCGGGATCTCCGACCGGCGCGTGCTCGCCGCTATGGGCACCGTCCCGCGCGAGGCGTTCGTCGCGCCCGAGCTCGTCTCCGCGGCCTACGACGACGGCCCCCTGCCGATCGGCGAAGGTCAGACCATCACCCAGCCCAACATCGTCGCGC
>CAZIIB010000025.1:11664-12388 GCA_964539125.1 uncultured Thermoanaerobaculia bacterium
TCGAGGCCCTCGAGCTCTCCGGCAGCGAGCGTGTGCTCGAGATCGGCACCGGCTCGGGCTACGCCGCGGCGGTGGCCGCCCAGGTCGCCGCCGAGGTCTTCACCGTCGAGCGCCACCCGCGGCTGGCCGAAACGGCCCGCGAGCGGTTGGCGGAGCTGGGGTACGACAACGTCCACGTGCTCCTGGGCGACGGCTCCCGGGGATGGCCCGAGCACGCCCCATTCGACGCCATCGTGGTGGCCGCGGGAGCCCCGGTGATCCCCGACGCCCTCAAGGGCCAGCTCGCCGTGGGCGGCCGGCTGGTCATCCCGGTGGGCCGCGGGAGGACGGTCCAGGAGCTGATCCGCCTCACCCGCCTTTCCGAGACCGAGTACCAGGGCGAAAAGCTGGGCGACGTGCGCTTCGTCCCGCTGGTGGGCGAGGACGCCTGGGAGGGGTGATCGGATGCCCCCCCGCAACCCCTCGTCCCCCTTCCCCCAATCCTCACCTGGGCCGGCGCAGGCAGCCCTACTCTCCCTCGCCGTCCCCCTTCTTCATGTAGCTCATCCCCGACTCGTCGACCACGAAGGGCGGACGCTCCATGGTGGCGACGCACGAGGTGTCGAGACCCGCGACGGTGCCGGTCTCGACGAAGGTCCGGACCAGCCCGAGCAGGCACTCCGGGTGGCTCAGGTCGAGACCGTGATGGCCGCCGGGCACGACCACGAGAAGGCTGTTGGGCATG
>CAZIIB010000025.1:12398-15345 GCA_964539125.1 uncultured Thermoanaerobaculia bacterium
CGTAGCGCGGCGGCGTCACCGGATCGAGCTCTCCGTCGAGCATCAGGACCGGCACGTCGGTCGAGACCGGCCGCCGGAAGTCGGCCGGGATCTCGGCGGTCGGCCAGACCGCACACGCCGCCTTCTGGACCGAGGTCCGGAAGTCGCCGAGCGCCGTGCCCTTGTTGTCGAGCCGGGCCTCGTCCTCGGTGAACCAGCGCGTGTCCTCGCCGCACGTGTCCGAGAGGTACATGCCGTTGGCGATCCTGAGCTCGACGAACACGCGCCACGGAATGGTCGCCTTGAAGAACGGGGCGAAGTCGCCGGCGTACGCGCGGTGGATCAGGAAGGGCACCTCGGCCGAGCCGTGGACCGTGTAGAGCTTGCTGCGTAGAGCCTCGGCGAAGATCCCCCGCCGCACCGAGAGGGTGACCTCGCCCTTGGCGATCGGGTTCTCGACGGTCGCGGTTCCCGGCTCCCGGTCGAGGCGGTCGAGGACCGCCCAGAGCTCCCGCCCGACGTTGGGGAACGCGGCGTGACACGCGGGGTCGGCGCCGCACAGGGCGAGCACCATGTCGAGGGAGCGCTGGCCGTCCCGGGCGTGCTGGAGCGGCATGCGCTGGTCCATGGAGACGACCCCTTGCAGAATCGCCGTGCGCACCGACTCGGGGTGGCGGCGAAGGAACTCCTGCACGAACCGCGTGCCGTAGGAGCCGCCCGTCAGGTTCAGCTTGCCGTACCCCAGCCCTCGACGAACCGCCTCCAGGTCCTCGACCGCGATCGTCGTCGTGTACCGGGTGAGGTCCGCCTTCTTCGCCAGCTCGGCCTCGCAGGCCTTGACGCCGTCGAGGGGGAACATGGCGTCGAAGGCCGGCTGGGGGTTCTCGGGGGTGACCCCGAAGCTGCAGTCGAGGCCGTTCGAGCCGCCGGTGCCCCGCTGGTCCACGAGCAGCACGTCCCGGTGATCGAGGAGGTCGCCGAGCTCGTGGCCGACCCCCGGAGCCGCCCGGGTGATGGCCTCGCCCGGTCCGCCGCCGATCAGGGCGATGGCGTCGGGCTCCGGGTGCTCGGTGTGAGCCGGCACCACGACGACCTTGAGATCGATCTTCCGGCCGTCGGGCTTCGCCCGGTCCTCGGGCACCGAGAAGGTGCCGCAGAGGACGTCCTCCTTCATCCCGTCGGGACGACACGGCTGGAGGGGCAGGCGCCCGGCGCCGAGCCGGGCCCAGTGGCCGGGATCGGAGGCCGCGTCCCGGGCGGCCGGCGGCGGATCGGCGGCGAGGAGGGTCGTGGGAGCGACGAGGGCGAGGACGGCGAGCGTCGTCTGGACGAGCTTCCTTACGGACATGGGGGATTCCTTTCTCCGGGGGAGGGCCTCCTCCCCGAGGACCGGGGGAAACTACGCGGCCCGGCGGGGAAAGTTACCCGAAGCTCTCGTGGTACCGGCGGGCGAACTGCTCGCGGGTGAAGTGGTGGGCCTGGGTGCCGTAGCTCTCCACCGCGTAGACCGCCGAGACGCTCCCCATCCGCCCGCACGTGGCGAGGTCGAGGCCGCGCAGGAGGCCGGCCACGAACCCGGCCCGGTAGGCGTCCCCCGCGCCGGTGGGGTCGACCACTTCCCCGGCCGGGGCCGGCGGGATCTCCAGGCGCTCGCGGCCCCGCACCAGGAGCCGGCTCCCCTTCTCTCCCAGGGTCACCACCCAGATCCGGGCGAGCGCGAGGAGCTCCCGGTCGGCGAGGGCGGTCTTCTCCTGGAACACCGCGAACTCGTAGTCGTTGAGCAGCACCACCTCCGCCCCCCGGGCGGACTCCCGCAGGGCCTCGCCGTCGAGGGCGATCACCTGGAAGGACGGATCGAAGATCAGGGGAACGCCCGCCGCCTTCGCCTCCCGGCAGTGGCGGACGATCGCCTGGGGGTCGTCCGGGGCGACCACGGCGTAGGCTGCGGGCCGGCCGTCGAGCGCCGCGGCCAGGGAGAGCTCCCGGGCCCGTGCCATGGCGCCGACGTGGAAGCCGGTGATCTGGTTGTCGCTCTGGTCGGTGGTGATGAAGCAGCAGGCGGTGGGCTCGTCCTCGAACTCGCGGATTCCGGAGACGTCGATGCCCAGCCCTTCGAGATACTCCCGGTACTCGCCGAAGTCGCCCCCGGCGGCCCCCAGGATTCGCGGCCGCTCGCCGAGGAGGGAGAGGCCGTACGAGATGTTCGCGGCGCACCCTCCGTTCTGGCGGCGCAGGTCCTGGACCAGGAAGGAGATGTTGATCATGTGCAGGCGGTCCGGGAGGATATGGTCCTGGAACTTGCCCGGGAAGTCCATGATCTGGTCGAAGGCGAGGGAACCGGTCACCAGGACCTCGGGACCGGAGCTGGGGGTGAGGATCGGGTCGGTCACGGGCCGGGATTCTCTCAGACCGCCGGACCGAGGGCAAAGCCCCCGGCCGGATGGTACCCTCCGCCCCGGCTTCGACTGCCCGCAGACCCCCTGAGACCGTCACCGATCTCGAGAGCTCGACCGTGAACTGGACGCGGAAACTTCTGCCACGGCCCGCCTGGGGCGTCGTCGGCGCCTTGCTGCTGTTCGCCTTGGCGTTTCAGGGGAGCCGCGGCCTCTGGGAGCCGGAGGAGGGGCGCTACACCGACGTCGCCCTCCAGATGATCTGGTCCGGCGACTACCTCCACCCGGCGCTCAGCCCCGGGCGCCCCCACTTCAGCGAGCCGCCGCTGACCCATTGGGCGCTCGCCGGCTCCATGGTCGCCTTCGGACGCAACGAATGGGCATTGCGTCTGCCCAACGCCCTCGCCTTCGTCGCGACCATCCTGTTGGTCGCGGGGCTCGCCCGGAGGCTCCGTCCGGGCGCTCCGCCCTGGCTCCCGGCGTTGCTCTACGCCACTTCGCTCCTGCCGTTCGTGGCCGCCGGCACGGTCAGCACCGACACCCTCCTCACCCTCTGGGAGACCCTCGCCGTGTTC
>CAZIIB010000026.1:0-15330 GCA_964539125.1 uncultured Thermoanaerobaculia bacterium
TCTGGTACTCCTCGCTCTCGAAGGCGGCCTCGAGCACCGAGCGCAGCTCGGCGAGGGCGGAGTCCAGGTCCCGCGAAAGCCGCCGGCCGGTCCCGGGGGGGAGCCTCAGGGCCTTGGGTCTGTGGGGATCGGCGAAGTCGTTGACGTAGCACAGGTCGGGAGGCGGGGGCTCCCCGGCCGCCTTCTCCTCGAGGGACTGGCGGACCAGGGTTCGCTTGTCGGTCTCCTCCGGGCCCAGGGCGAAGATGTTGAAGCCGGCGCCGCCGATCCCGATGCCGAAGCGGACCGCCCGCTCGGCCCGGCCCTGCCCGGCGATCTCGATCGGATCGGACAGCTCGGCGGTGGTCCGGAAGCCGAAGCGCGCCGGGTCCGAGCGCCGGTAGAGGTCCGCGGGCGCGAGCTCGGCCGCACCCGGCCGAGTTGCGGCGCTCACCGCGCCCACCCCACGGCGAGGCGTGACTGAGGAGTGAGGTCGATCGTCTCGCCCGGCTCGAGGCCCGCCTCCCGGAACCACCCCTGGGCCTCCTCGACGGTGTAGCAGTCGCCTCCCTCGCTGTTGACCAGCATGTTGACCGCGAAGAGGGCGCCGCCCGGAGGCGTCGTGCGGTCCGGGTCGAGGAGGAAGTCCTTGAGCACCAGGCGGCCGCCGGGCGCCAGGGCCTCGGCCCACCGGCGGACCAGCTCCCGGTTCTCCTCGGGCGAGAAGATATGGACGAAGTTGGAGGCGAAGATCAGGTCCCACGGCCCGCCCAGATCGTCGTGGAGGGCGTCGCCCGGCCGCAGCACCACCCGTCCGTCGAGCCCCGCCGCCTCCACGTTGCCCCGCGCCACCTCCAGGGTCTCGGCGCGGTCGAAGATCGTTGCCCCGAGGCCGGGCCGGGCCCGCGCCAGCTCGATCGCGTAGAGGCCCGGCCCGCCGCCGACGTCGAGCGCTCGGGCGACGCCCTCGAGCACGCCGTGGCCCTCGAGCGCCTCGATCGTCTTCGCCGCGGTCGCCCGTCCGACGTCGGCCATCGCACGGGCGAAGCCGCGAGCGCCACCGTCGAGGCGCGGGTCGCTTCGCTCGTCGGGCACCCGGGAGCCGGTCTTCACCGCGTCGTAGAGCCCGGCCCAGCGCTCGTAGAGACGCGCGCCGTGCTCGAGGATCGCGGTCTTGGAGCCCGCCGGACCGGGAACCAGGACCTCCCGGCCGCCCGGGGTGTTGCGGTAGGCGCCGTCCACCTTCTCGAGCAGGCCCAGGGCCACCAGGGCATCGGCGAGGATCCGGGTGCCCCGCGGATCGGCTTCCAGACGGCGGGCGAGCGCCGCGCCCGAGAGGCTCTCCTCCCCCAGGGCCTCGAACAGCCCCAGGCGGACTCCGGTCATCAAGATCTGCGCGCCGCGGTAGGCGGCGGCGATCTCGTCGACCCGCTCGGCCGTGGTACGGACGGTTTCGGCTTCTCGGTCCTCTGGCATCGCCTCTTCCTTCCCGCGGCCGGGCGTAGCTCGGCCGCCTCCCGGGATCTTCGCACACCCCCCGCCGGTTCGGGGCCCGACGGGGAGATGGCGAAGACGATGGAGATCACCGACGAGCGGAAGTGGGACGTAGGTCGGCGGGTTCTCGGGCGCGGAGCGGCGCTCTCGTATATCCTTCGGTACAGAGCATGCCGTGTTCCCTTTGCACTCCTGCTCGCCGTGAGCGGTCTCCGGGCGCCGGGCCGTGGCTCCTGGCCGCTCTCGTGGGGCTCGCCGTCGCAGGATCGCCGCTCCGCGGTGCCGGGCTGCCGGTCCGCGGGCGGGTGCTGGACGAGGCCGGCCAGCCGCTGGCCGGCGTGCGGCTGGCCCTCTCCCGCCTGCCCTCGTACCGGGAACGGGGCGAGCTGCTCCTCTCCGGCCGGGCCTACGCCGACCCGGCGGCCGAAGCCCGCACCGGGTCCGACGGTTCCTTCCGGATCGAGGCGCCCGAGAGCGGCTTCTGGAGCCTGGTCGCCCGAGGACCGGGCCGGGTGACCATGGAGTACCCCCTGTGGCCCCTGGTCGAACCGGCCGACCTGGAGCCGGTCCGGCTGCTCCCCGCGAAGCCCCTCACCGTCCGCGTCGTGGGCGGCCGCGGAGATCCCGTGGCCGGCGCCGTGGTCTCGGCGCTGGGATCGGGACCCTCCGAGCCTCCGCAGGGGGAGGGCATGTGGCGACCGATCCGGCGGCGCGTCGCCGTCACCGACGACGGGGGCAAGGCCCTCCTTCCACGGTTCGCCGCCGAGGCGCTCCGGCTCGACGCGGTCGCCCCCGCCCTGGGAGCGGCGGTCTGGAAGCGGGGGAGCGCGCCCGGCGACTCCGAGGTTACCCTCAGCCTCGCCCCGGTGCCCACCCGGCGCCTGCGGGCCGTGACCGCCGCCGGGGCGCCGGTGGCGGGGGTGATCGTCTGGTCGGCCGGGCCGCTGCCGGTGGCGCGGACGGACGACCAGGGTGGGGCCACGGTACCGCTGGTCGGGGACGAGGCGGCCGGGGTGCAGCTCGACGGCCCCGGCGGGCTCCAGGCGGAGGCGGAGGTGCCGCTCCCGGCCGAGCCCCGGGGGGAGGCGAAGGGCGGGGCGGAAGGGCCGCCGGTCGTCGTGACCCTCGAGCCCACCCCGGAGCGCTCCGGAGCCGTGATCGAGGAGGGGACCCCCAGGGGCGTGGCGGGCGCCTGGGTCTGGTCTCCCTACAGCCCCGCCGAGGCCGTGCGCACCGATCGCACGGGGAGCTACCGGCTCCCGCTGCTCCCGGGCCGGAGAGTGCCGCGGCTCGAGGTGGCGGCGACCGGCTACGTTCCGACCTGGGTCGAGCTGCACGACCCTCCGTCGCAGGAGGCTCTTCCCACCGTGGCCCTGACGCCGGCCTTCGCGGTCGACGGGACGGTGGCCGACGAGGCGGGCGGGCCGCTGTCGGGCGTAGCGATCCGCGTCAAGGCCGACCGCCGGAGACGGGCCCGTGACCCGCGAGCTCTCCGGTCCGAGGGGTTCGCCCGCTCGGACGCTCGCGGAGGCTTCGAGGTCCGGGGACTCCTCCCGGGAGCGAGCTATCGGCTCGAGGCCGAGCTGGACGGTTTTCCGCCGCTCCGGGTCGACGTTCCGGGCCCGCCGGAGGAGGTCGGAGCCTCCGGCCGCCGGGTGGTGATGGACCTGGTCCTGGAGCGTGGGCGGCGGGCCGCCGGCCGGGTCGCCGGGGCGGCGGGCGAGCCGGTGGCGGGCGCGCGGGTGCATCTTCTGCCCGAGGCTGATCGACGTTCCAGCCCGTTCCCGCCGACGTTCGAGCCGCTGGAGCTTGCGGCGACGACCGACGAGGCCGGTACCTTCGAGATCGCCGACGTGCCCGGGGGGAAGGTCGAGGCCATCGTCGTGGCGTCCGGATGGGCCTCGGGTGAGTTCCGGGGGCTCGAGGTGCCCCACGGGTCCGGGCGGGCGGACCTGGGCGTCCTCACCCTGGACCCCGAGGTGCCGGTCGAAGGCCGGGTCGTCGACTCCGACGGCCAGCCGCTGGCCGGTGCCCTCGTGTCGGCCCGGGAGGCGTCCGGCCAGGCGGCCTTCCCCTTCTCAGAATCGGGGCGCTCGCGCGGGGAGCCCGCGACGACCGGCGCCGACGGAGGGTTCCGCCTCGGCGGTTTCGCCGCCGGAGCGGTGCTGTCGGTCCAGGTCTCCGCCGAGGGGTATCTGCCGGTGTCGCGCCGGGGGGTGAGGCTCCCGACCGAAGCGCCTCTCCTGGTCCGCCTCGAGCCGGCCGCGACCCTCACGGGCCGGGTGGTCGACACCCGCGGTCGGCCGGTCGCCCAGGCCCTGGTCGGTCCTTCGTCCCGCGTCTGGTCCCAGGGGGTCCACTCCTTCGTGAGGACGGACGACGACGGGGAGTTCAGCCTGTCGCCGGTCGCGGCCGGGGTCCAGGTCCTCGAGGCCCGGAAGGAAGGCTACGTGACCTCGGCCCCGCGGAGCGTGGAAGTGACGGCCGGCCGGGAGCCGCCGAAGGTCGAGATCGTCCTGGAAGCGGCGGCGGTACTGGAAGGCCGGGTGCTCACCCCGGACGGGATCGCGGTCTCCGGCGCGCGGGTCACGGCGACGCGGAGACGCGAAGTGCAAGTCCCCGGGCAGGAGGCCCTGACCGACGGCGACGGCCGCTTCGTCCTCGATCAGCTCGCGCCCGGGCCGGTGACGGTGCGAGCCGAGAAGGAGGGGTTCACCTCCGCCGAGGTGGAAGCGGAGGCCGGTGGTGCCGCTTCCGGAGTCGAGCTGGTCCTGGGTCGGGGAGTCGAGGTTTCGGGCTTTCTGGCGGACGCCGCCGGCGAGCCCCTGCCGGCCCGCGAGGTGGCGCTTTCGCTGTCGGCGATCCGGTTCGCGATGGCGGGCGAGGCGCGGGCGACCAGCCGGACCGACGGCTCGTTCACGATCTCGGGAGTCGCCGACGGGAGCTACCGGATCACCGTCATGGACCGCGGGCGGCCGTGGTACGTGCGGCCCGAGCCGGTGGTGGTCGCCGGGTCACCGGTCCGCGGTGTCGAGGTGCGCCTCCCTCCGGAGGCCGCGATCCGGGGGCGGTTGATCGGTCTCGAGCCGGAGGACCTTCCCGGGCTCCGGATCTTCGCTTCGGCCGCTGAGCTCGGCTGGCCCCGGCCCGGCCGAGTGCTGGCCGACGGCGGCTATGAGATCTCCGATCTGGCGCCGGGCGAGTGGCGGGTCCGCGGCGCGGTTCCAGACGGCGGCCCGGTGGCCACCGCCGAGGTCTCGATCGAGCCGGGGCAGGCGGAGGCGCAGGCCGACTTGCGCTTCGAGCGCGGCCTGACCCTGACCGGCACGGTCCTGCGGGCGGGCGAGCCGGTGGCGGGCCTGACGGTCTCGGTCAGCTCACTGACCCGGCCGGCGGGCAACTCGGCGCAGACCGACGGCGCCGGCCGGTTCCGCGTCCGTTCCCTCGGGCGCGGCACGAACGTCGTCCAGATCCAGAGCCCCGATCTGTCGTTGCAGTCCGTCCGGAAGGTGGAGATGGATGGGGACCGGGACGTGGTCTTCGAGGTGGGAGGACACCGGGTCGCGGGCACGGTGGTGAGCGCCGACGGCGCGGAGGCGATCGGGGCGGCCGAGGTCAGGGCGGGCCGAGCGTCGGCCGACGGGTTCGGAGGATGGTCCGGCAGCTCCGCCCTGACCAACGCCGACGGGCGCTTTCTCCTCACCGACCTCGAGGAGGGAGAGTGGCGCCTGAGGGTCCGCAAGGAGGGCTACGGCGACCGGACGGTGCCCGTCGCCGTGGGGACCGGGGACGTCGAGCTCCCTCCGATCCGGCTCGAGCGCACCCCGGGCCTGGTGCTCATCGTCCACCTGGCCGACGGCGGCGTGCCCCAGGGCGTGGGCGCCGTCGCCTTCGGGGACGGTCCGCAGCCGGTCTGGTCGGGTGGCGGTCAGGTCGGCCCGGACGGGCGGATCGTCCTCGCTGGGGTGCCGCGCGGAACGTGGAGCCTGACGGTCTCGGCGGCCGACGGCATCGCGGCCGGCGTCCGGGTCACGGTACCCGGCGAGCCGGCGCCGGTCCGGCTCTCCCCGGCGTGCACGGTGCGCCTCACCGTGCCGGGGCTGGAGGCCGCGGAGGCCGGAGTACCGTCCGCGCAGGTGCGGCTGACGGACGCCGCGGGCCGGCCACCCTGGTTCCTCCGCGGACGCAACGCCGACTTCCCCATGACGGGGGCGGCGCTCGAGATCCCCAACCTCTCGCCCGGGACCTGGACGGTGAGCGTCACCGCCGTCGACGGCCGCACCTGGTCGGGTACGGTCGACGCGCGGCCGGGGGTCACGGCCGCGCTGGTGCTCCAGTAGTCAGCTCACCGGCTCGGCCAGTCCCTGGGCGATCGCCCGGTCCAGGAGCTCGTTCATGGCCCCCTCGGCCTCGCGGGCCGCGTCCCGCTGGCGCTGACCCAGCTCCTTCTGGCGCCGTCCGAGGGCCTTCTGCTGCTCTCCCAGCGCTCTTTGCCGGGCGCCGAGCTCCTTTTGCCTCTGGCCGAGCTCCTCCATGCGGTCCGAGAGCTCGCGCATCTGGCCATGGAGCTCCTCGCGCCGTTGCGCCAGCTCTTCCTTGCCGGCCTCGTCGCCCAGGTTCTTGGCGACCAGGGAGGCCTGCTCGGCCGCCAGGGAGCCCATCCTGGCACCGAGCTTGCCCTGCTCCCCGCCGAGCCGGCCCTGTTCGGAGCCGAGCTTTCCCTGCTGGGAGCCGAGCTCTCCCTGCTGAGAGCCCAGTTCGCCCTGCTGCCTGCCGAGCTCCATCTGGGGCCGCAGAATCTCCCGGGCCCGGGCGAGGGTCGCCGAGTCGCGGATCACGTACTCCGTTTCGCCGCGGCGCATCCAGAGGAGGGACTCCCCTGGCTCGGTGCGGAGGCTGCGGGCGCGGGCCATGTCCTGCGACGAGCCGCTCATCCAGGTGTGCGAGTCACCCTCCAGAAGCGCCCACGCGGAGCCGTCACCCCGCCAGGTCCAGGAGGTCGCCTCCGCCGGTGGCGCGGGCGGGGCGGGCTCGGTGGGCGGGGCGGCGGTGGCGGGGAGCGCAGGCACCGCCGGCGGAGCCGGAGGGAGGGCGGGCGCCGCGGGCGGCGGGGTGACGGAGGGTGCCGGGTTCGCCGGAGGGGCGGGGGGAGCCGGGGGCTGCGCCACGATCTGGAACGGCACGAGGCCGGCCACGAGGACGACGGCGGCGAGCCACCACCAGCGGGTGGGGCGCGGCGAGGTCTGGGACGAGCGTTCGAGCATCATGAGTCTCCGTTTGAGGTCGAGGAACGAGGGGGACACGGGGGCGGCGGCCAGCGAGCCGAGGCTGCGCGGGGTCGCGCCCCAGCGCAGGAGCAGGCGGCCGTAGGCGCGGGGCGGAGCGTCGAGCCACCGGACGACGGCGGCGTCGCACGCCGCTTCCCGGGCCAGGCCGTACTCGCGCTCGGCGAGCACGGCCGGTGGCAGGAAGAAGAACGCCCGGCGGGCGAGGATCGGGACCCAGCCGAGCCACAGGTCGCGGTGGCGCACGTGGAGGAGCTCGTGGCACAGGACCATGGTGAGCTCGCCGGCCGGCGCCCGGCCGAGCTCACGCCGGGGCAAGAGGACCGTGGGCCGCCAGGGGCCGACGGTGCAGGGCGCGGAGATCTCGTCGGAGAGCCGGAGCTCCACCGAGTCGCTCACCCCGAGCTGCCTCCGGAGGCGGGCGAACCGGCGCGAGATCTCGCCGGAGGCGGGCAAGGCGCGGCGGCGCACGCCGCGAAGGTCGCGGAGCTCGAAGCCCGTGCGGGCGAGGCCCGCGGCCAGCCCGGCGAGCCAGAGGCCGGCGAGGGCTTGACGCCAGGGCAGGGGCGGGGCCGGAGTCGCAGGGAACCGTGCCGGCGGCTCGACCGTTACGGCCGCCGTGGTCGCCGCCGCTCCGACGCCGATCGGCGGGACGGCCCGGACGGCCGCGGCCGGCGGCGACAGCAGCTCGAGAGGGGCCAGCCAGACCAGGCCGATGAGGAGCTTGAGGCCGACCGCCCACCACAGGCCGCCGGTCAGCGCCGGCGGGAGGCGCCGGGCGTAGCGGCCGGTCAGCCACGCCACGGCAGCGAGCAGAGTCCCGCCCAGTGCGGCCCAGCCGAGCCGGAGGAGCAGGCTTCCGGCAGCGGGGCCAAGGCTCGCGATCAGCTCGGTGACGTTCATGGTTCGGGCTCTCCCGATGCTGGGCTCCGGTGGTGGAGCCTCGCGACCAGCTCCTCGAGCTCCCGGAGCTCCTCGTCGCTCACCTCTCCGCTCTCGGCGAGATAGGCGACGAAGGGAGATACGGAGCCGCCGAGGGTCTGTTCTACGAAGGTCTCCACCACGCTGCGGAGCACCTCGCGCGGCGAGGCGGGGGAAGAGTAGCGGTAGACTCCCTCGACCTTCGCCCGGAGGAGATGACCCTTCTTGCGCAGCCGCTCCATCATGGTGAGGACGGTCGAGCGCGCCAGGCCGCGGGGCAGCCCGAACCCTTCCGCCGCCTCTCCCACCGTGGCTCCGTCGCGCCCCGCCACCCATCGCAGCAGGGCCAGCTCCTGATCTCCGATCGTCTTGCGCGCCATGTTCCGAGTCCCGTCTCCGGTCGCCGCCAAGGTGACGACAACTGTCGTCATGATACACGTGACGACACGTGTCGTCAACCTCCGGATTCGGGAGCGTGCTTCGAGGACGCCATGGACAGGGGAGGCGCTGCGCGATAGCCTCTCGGCCAAGTGACCGGCGCCTGGAAGTCCCGCCTGATCCGCTTCGCTTGGGGGCTCGGGGTGGGAGTGGCCGCCAAGCTCGTCGGAGCTTGGGGTCAGACTCATCCGGTGTTCGCCCTCTTGGGGTACAGCTCGCTCAGCTTCGTCTCCGCCTCGGCACTGTTCGGCTGGGCGGGGCTCGTCGGCGTCGCCGGCGCCCACGTGACGGCGTTGCTCGCGCGTCCCGAGGAACCCCTCTACGTCCTGGCCGGCACGCTCGCCTACCTGGCTGCGGGCGCCCTCGTCTATCTCGCCTTCCGCCGGGTTCCTGGCATCGGCCGGGGGATGCCCAACCTGCGATCGTTCCAGACGTACGCCGTGGCATCGGGAGTGGGAGGCATTCTCTCGTCGACCATGGTCACGGCCATTCTGGCTCGTTCAGACTTCTGGCACTCCGCTGGCCTGTGGAGCCGGAGCACGGTCGTCTCGGTCTGGATCTTCGGACCGCTGCTGCTGATAGCCGGCCAGCGCTTGCTGCGCCGGTGGCTCGTTCCGATTCCGGGCGAGATCCCGGCCCGGCGCAAGCGACTCTTCATGCTGGCGGGCGAGGGCCCCGGCCAGCGGGAGGAGGTCGTCGCCCGCCTCGAGCCGCAGCTCGCCCACAGCGTCTTCGTGGGCACGGGACTGATCGCCCTGGCTTCGGTCGTCGCCCTCAGCCTCTCGATGACGGTCCGAGGCTCCGGCGACTGGGCGAGCCTCCTCTTCCTGCTGCCGATCTTCTGGGCCGCGCGACGGCACCGCCTGGCGGGCGGCCTGTTCGCCGCGGGCGTGGCCGGTCTCGCGTTCCTGACGGTGGAGGCTGTGGAACAGAACCGCCTCGCCGCGCTTGCGGCCCGCCCCACCCAGGCCGACGAGATCCAGATCTACGCCCATCTGCTGATCTTCCTCCTCATCGGCGTGCTCCTGGGGCAGGGCCATGAGCGCGAGACGGAGCTGCTCGAAAAGCTCGCCGAGAGCAACCGGCGTCTGCGGCGGGACCTCCAGCGCGTGGTCCGGGCGCTGACCGGAGCGGTCGAGGCCAAGGACCTCTACACCGAGGGGCACCTCCAGCGGGTGAGCGCGTTCGCGATCGACGTCGGCCGCCGCCTGGGGCTCGGGACCCGGGACCTCGAGATGCTCCAGATCGCCAGCGCCCTCCACGACATCGGGAAGATCGGCATTCCGGAGCAGATCCTCAACAAGCCCGGGCCCCTGGGCGACGAGGAGCGCCAGAGCGTGGAGCGGCACCCGGAGATCGGGGCCCGGATCCTCGAGGCGGTCGAGGGGCTCGAGGACGCCGCGCCGCTGGTGCGCCACCACCAGGAGCGATTCGACGGATGCCGGGATGCCGCCTTTCCGGGGTATCCCGCCGGCATCGCCCGCGACGAGATCCCCCTCGGAGCGCGCATCATCGCGGTGGTCGATGCTTTCGACGCCATGACCACCGACCGCGCCTACCGGGCCGCCATGCCCGTCGATGAAGCGGTCGAGGAGCTGCGCCGGGAGCGGGGCCGCCAGTTCGACCCGTGGGTCGTCGACGTGTTTCTGCGCCTGATCGAAGAGAAGCCCTGGGGGTAACGCCCCGCGGCGACTCCGGGCTACGCCAGCTTGTCCTCGATCTGGTCCAGGCGGGCCTCGAGGACCGCCTTCTCGATCGCCAGCCCGGCCTCGATCATGAGGAGCTCGAGGCCCTCCGTGGAGCCGATGGGCCGCCGCTCGGGGACGTTGTCGCCGTAGAGGGCGAAGGCGACCGTGCCGTTGACCAGGATCGGGATCACGACCACCTCTGGGGGGAGCACGCCGCCGAGCCCCTCCGCCAGCCTCTCGTTGCCCTCGGTGCGCACCGGGGGGCCCTTGAAGAGCTCCTGGGAGTCCGCCACCTCGGCGAGCACCGACGGCTCCTCGAGAGAGATCTCGAGGTGGCGCACGAGCTCGTCTCCCGAGAGCTCGCCCCCGCCGTCGACGCCGAACTGGCCGAGTCCCCGGGCGTGGTTCTGGCCGAGGCTGAAGAGCACCCCGCGGCGCAGCACCTGAGAGGCGTAGCGGAGGATCTGGAGGGAGATCTCGCCGGTGAAGGCCGGGCTTCGAACCTCGGCCATCACCTGGCGCAGGGACAGCGGCTCTCCGCGCGGCGGGATCGAGGCCGCCGAGACCGAGGCCTGCCGGTCCTGGCCCGGCTCCTCGTCGTCCTCCGAGGGCGCCGCCCGCATGGCGTTGATCAAGACCCCTTCAGTGCTCAGCCCGGGCTCGAGCACGAGGTCCTGGTAGTCGACCTCCACCTCGCCGCGATCCGGGATGCTCACGTTCTGGAACTTGAAGTAGGCGTCTCGCCAGGAGATGAGGTCGCGGATCACCTCGCCGACCTGGCTGCGCATGACCTCCCGGAGACTCTCGTCGCTCAGCTCGCCGAGCTCCACCAGGATGGCGCCCAGGCGCCGCTCGACCGCCGAGCGGTTCTGGATCTCGAGGGCCTCGTGCAGGGCCTCGGGCGACACCAGGTTGCGGCTCACCAGGATGCTACCGAAGGCCTCGCGAGGATGGTTCGAAGCCGCGTAGATCACCCGGCCGTTCCGGAACAGGACGACCCCGAAGCCATCGCGGTGGCTCAGCGTCAGCTTGCCGGTCCGCCCGCCCTCGGCGAGGATCTGCAGCAGATCCGGAAGCGAGATCTCGTCCAGTCGGCCTCTCGTGGCCATCGGTGTCCCCTCTACCAGAGGGCGCAGCCCGCGGTCCGGGATGACCGGCAAACCTGACCCTCCCTCTGGGAAGTGTAGACCGAGAGCGATCCCTTTCGCTGGAAGGCGGCCGAACGGTAGGATCAGCCCGGAGGACGACGATCGTGGTCAAGAAGGGTAGAAATCTGTCGAAAGTCGTTTGGCCCTCGAGCTCATCGGGTCCGCTGCCCCGCCAGGTGGCGAAGATCGGCCGCAACGAGCCCTGCCCGTGCGGCAGCGGCAAGAAGTACAAGGACTGCCACGAGAAGGAAGGGGAGCGCTTCCTGATCAAGCTCGCCCGCCGGCAGGAAAAGGCGAAGCGGCGGGAGCTCAAAGAGCGCCTGAAACGGGAAGGCGTTCCCTGGTACCGGCGCCTCTTCCGGTGAGGTGCCGCGGGGCCCCGTGTTAGAATGGCGTCTCAAGTCCTGGTGCCCGAGCAGCAAGCGAACCGTCCTCGTCGTGCGGCTTCACCTGAGCTGGCCGAACGAGTCCAGGTCCGAAGCCATCTTCGCCGTTGAGGGTGTTCGCAGTTCCGGAAAGGAGCGCAGACCCATGGCTGAAGACCGCAGGACCGACTCCCCACGCACCCCGCTCGATGCGGAGCGACCGACCGACGGCGTGAGCCGCAGGTCGTTTCTCCGCTGGGGCGCCCTGGCCGGCGCCGGAGCCTCCCTCGCCCCGCTGATGGGCGGATCCGAGGCCCGCGCGGCGGTGTTTCCCAAGGCCGGCCCGGCTCCCGAGCTCGAAGATGCCACCATCGCCGACCTCCAGGCGGCCATGACCGCCGGCGAGCTCTCGGCGGCCGAGCTGGTCGACCAGTACCTGGCGCGAATCGAGGCTCTCGACGCCGACGGCCCCGGCGTCAACTCGGTCATCCAGATCAACCCGCAGGCCCGGCGGATCGCGGAGCGCCTCGATATGGAGCGCAGCCACGGCATGGTGCGCGGCCCGCTCCACGGCATTCCGTTCCTCATCAAGGACAACATCGACACCGGCGACACCATGATGACCACAGCGGGCTCGTACGCCCTGGTGGGGGCGCCCGCTTCCCGCGACGCCCGGGCGATCTGGAAGCTGCGGCGCGCCGGCGCCGTCCTGCTGGGCAAGGCCGGCCTCTCCGAGTGGGCCAACTTCCGCGGCTTCGAGTCGTCGAGCGGCTGGAGCGGCCGCGGCGGACAGGTGCGGAACCCGTACGTCCTCGACCGCAACCCTTGTGGCTCGAGCTCGGGCTCGGCTGCCGCGACCTCCGCCAGCTTCTGCGCCTTCGCCCTGGGCACCGAGACCGACGGCTCGGTGGTCTGCCCGGCCTCCACCTGCGGCATCGTGGGGATCAAGCCGACCCTCGGGCTGGTCAGCCGGAGTGGCGTCGTCCCGATCTCCCACAACCAGGACACGATCGGTGTCCACGGCCGCACCGTGGCCGACGCGGCGGCGGCACTCGGTCCCATGACCGGCGGTGACGCCCGGGATCCGGCGACCTTCGCCAGCGCCGGGAACTTCTACAAGGACTACACCCAGTTCCTGGACCCCGACGGCCTCCAGGGGATGCGGATCGGCGTGGCGCGCGACGCGATCTACGGCTCGAGCGACGAGGCCAACGCCATCTTCGAGGAGGCACTGCAGGCGCTCGCGGACGCCGGCGCGACCATAGTCGACCCGGCGCCGATTCCGAACGCGGACGAGTTCGCCAACGACTCCTCGGAGACCGTGGTCCTGATCTACGACTTCAAGCGGGACCTGAACGCCTACCTGGCGACCCGGACGGGTCTGCAGGTCTCGACTCTGGCCGACTGCATCCAGTTCAACCTCGACCACGCCGACGAGGAGCTCCAGTACTTCGGCCAGGAGTACTTCCTCCTGGCGGAGGGCGACATCTTCACCGACGCCGACTACGCCAACGCCCTGGCCACGGGCCCGCGCCTCGCCGGGCCCGACGGCATCGACGCGGCCCTGGCGCTGAATGACGTGGACGCCCTGGTGGCCCTCACCGGCTCGCCCGCCTGGACCACCGACCTGGTCCTGGGCGACCACTTCCTGACCGCGAGCTCGCCCTACCCGGCGGTGGCCGGATACCCCAACATCACGGTGCCGGCGGGCAACGCGTTCGGCCTGCCGGTGGGGATCAACTTCTTCGCCGGCCGGTGGAGCGAGCCGATGCTCATCAAGATCGCCTCCGGCTTCGAAGCCGCGACCCAGGCGCGCATCACGCCGCAGTTCCTGGACAGCCTGCCATTGCCCACCGTGGGCGAGAAGGCCTCCGAGCGCTACGCCGGCCGGACGGTCAACATGGAGATCGACCGGGCCCTCAAGGAGCAGGCTGTCGAGCGGATGACTCGCCGCTTCGCCCGACCGCGCTACCTGTAGCGAGCCGCGGAACGGTCTCCAGGCCGCGGGGGGAGACCGCCGACTCCCCCCGTGGCCTTTCCCGGACGAGATTGCTGTAGGATCGCCGTCAAACGATTCCGAGGACGCCGACCCTGCCCCCACGCCCGAACTCTCGCCGCGAGACCCGCTTCCCGGTCGACGGGATCCAGGGCAGCCTGCAGCGGCCCGGGGACCTGCGGGTGATCAACCTGAGCCGGAGCGGGATCGCCTTCGCCACCTATCACCGCGTGACGGTCGGCGATCCCTACTTCATCGAGATCCGCTATCGGAATCAGACGGTGAGTGTGGAGATCGAGCTGCGCTGGTGTTTCCGTCAGCCCGACACCGGCCCGGGAGAGCCCCCCCTCTTCCTGGCCGGCGGACGTCTGGTGGACATCGTGCGCGACGACCCCGAGGGCCTCTGGCGGGGTCTCCTCACCGCTCAGGGGTAGGTCTACGGGACGCCGGCCGGCGGCGAGGCCAGCGTCTTCTCCAGCTTGTCGCGGTACGCCTCGAGCAACTCTCTCTGCGCTGCGGTCGGGGCCCGGTCCGCGCCCTCGAGATCGGTCTCGAGAGTGGCCAGGACGCCGCCGATCGCCCGCAGTCGGCCGAGGCGGGCCCGGTGCTCCGGCGAGGTGGGTGCGTCCCGCTCCGCCGCGTGATAGGCGTCGGTCGCCCGGCCCAGGATCGCCACGACCTGACGCTGCAGGTCGAAGAGCGCCTCGAGGTCCGTCTCCGAGGTCTCGATCCTGGGGTCGAGCCCGACGTCGAGGGGCTGGGTGAGGGAGGCGCCGCCCACGGTGAGGCGCACCTGGTAACGGCCCGGGAGGACGAACGGCCCCTGGGGCAGGGCCGGGCTCCCCACGTCCGGCACCGCGGCGATCGAGTAGTCGTACTGGATCGCCGGGGGCCGCGGGTAGCGCAAGTCCCAGACGAAGCGGTCGTGACCGGTGCGAGCCGGCAGGGGTGCCAGGGGCTCGAGCCACTCGTCGGTGAAGTACTGCTCGGCGTTCGGGCGCTCCGGCGTCTGGTCGCTCCGGAAGCTGCGGATCACCCGGCCCGCGGAATCGAGGACTTCGAGGGTCACCGGTCCGGCCACGGGGGCGGGCAAGTAGTAGTCGATCACCGCGCCGGCCGGCGGGTTCGGAGTGGTGGGCTCCTCGATGGGCAGCGGCGTGTCCTTGTTCTCGTTGGCCCGCTGGCGGATCGCCGGAGAGGGAGGCACCAGGAAGGCGCCCGCCGCCGGGGCATCCGGATGGCGCGCCAGGTGGCGCAGCGGGGTCAGGTCGTCGAGCACCCAGAGCGCCCGCCCCTCGGTGGCCGCCACCAGGTCCCGGTCGTGGACGGTGAGGTCGTTCACCCCGCTGGTCGGCAGGTCGAGCTGGAGCGGCTGCCAGTGGTCGCCGTCGTCGAAGGACACGAAGACGCCCCGGCTCGTTCCGGCGTAGAGGAGGCTCGGGGCGGCCGGGTCCTGGCGGACGACGCTCATCCAGCCCGCCGCCGGCAGTCCCACCGTGATCCGCTGCCAGGTCGCGCCGTAGTCGTGGGTGCGGTAGGCATAGGGCGCCGGGTCGTCCAGGCGGTGGCGGTCGACGGCGGCGTAGGCGGTGGCCGGATCGGTGGGGGAGGCGTCGATCTGCGAGATCCGGCTCCAGTCGGAGACCTCGGGGGGCGTCACGTCCTGCCAGTGGGAGCCGCCGTCGCGAGTGAGCTGGATCCGTCCGTTGTCGGTCCCCACCCAGACGATGCCGGCGTCGGCCGGCGAGGGCGCGATGGTCATGATCACGCCGAAGCCGCAGGCGGTCGCCCGCTCGATCGGCACGTCCCCCGCGCACTCCGGCGAGCTCGCTCGTCCCGGAACGGCGCCGGTCAGGTCCGGGCTCGCCTCCTGCCAGCTCTGGCCGCCGTCGGTCGAGCGGAACAGGATCTGGGCGCCCTGGTAGATGGCGTGGGGCGCCAGGGGCGAGATCGCGATCGGAGTGATCCAGGTGTAGCGGTAGCGCACCGTCGTGGGCCGGGCGCCGTAGGTGGAGA
>CAZIIB010000027.1:0-15038 GCA_964539125.1 uncultured Thermoanaerobaculia bacterium
CACGTCGATGGCGATGAAGATGCTCGAAGCCGGCGGGGTGCCGCTGGTGACCGACAACCAGCGCACCGCCGACAGCGACAACCCGAAGGGCTACTTCGAGGACGAGCGGGTCAAGGACCTGGCCGAGGCCGACGACACCTCGTGGGTCGGCGAGGCCCGGGGCCAGGCGATCAAGGTGGTCTCTTCGCTGCTCCAGTACCTGCCGCGCGAGCTCAACTACCAGCTGCTGTTCATGCGCCGGAGCCTGGAGGAGGTGATCGCCTCGCAGGCCAAGATGCTCGAGCGCCGCGGCGAGGCCTCGGAGACCGAGGACGACCGGATGATCGAGCTCTACCAGAGCCACCTGCGGCGGGTGAGCGCGATGCTCCGTCACGCGCCCCACTTCCGGCACGTCGACCTCCAGTACACCGAGGTGTTGGCGAGCCCCCGCCGCGAGGCCGAGCGCATCCGCGACTTCCTGGGCTGGGAGCTCGACCTGGAGCGGATGGCGGCGGTGGTCGACGAGCGGCTCTACCGCAACCGGGCCGGGTAGGGCGCCCATGGCGTCCCCCGGGCCCGGCGAGCCGCCCCGCTTCCTGGCCGACGCCATGCTCGGTGGCCTGGCGCGGTGGTTGCGGGTGCTGGGCCTGGACGCCGCCTTCGATCCCGAGCTCGACGATCCGGAGCTGGTCGACCGGGCGCTCGCCGAGGACCGGCTGATCCTCACCCGCGACTCGCGGCTGGTGCTCCGCAAGCGGGCGAAGAACCATCTCTTCATCCGCTCCGAGGTGGTCGACGAGCAAGTCGTCCAGGTGCTCGAGGACCTCGGGCTCGAGCCCCGGCCGGAAGACCTCTTCAGCCGCTGCTTGCGCTGCAACGTCCCCCTGGTGACGGTGGCACCGGAGGAGGCGGCGTACGAGGTGCCGCCCTACGTCGCCCGCACCCAGGAGCGTTTCCGCCGCTGTCCCCGGTGCGGGCGGATCTTCTGGCGCGCCACCCACGCCGAGCGCATGCGGCGCCGCCTCGCGCGGATGGGCGTGCTGTAGACTCGCCCGATCCCAACCAAACATGAAGGGAAGGCTGATGAAACACGACAAGCTCCTGTGGGCGGCGGCCGTCTGCCTGGCCGCCGGCACGATCCTCCAGGGTCCGCCGGCGCGGGCCGAGCAGGGCTTCCCGGCGCCGCCAGCAGCCGATCAGGGAAAGGCCCAGACTCAGGCCCAACCTCAGAACTCCCCGTCCCAAGGGCCCAAATCAGGGCAGAGGTCCTGGCGCGAGGTCGTCCGGACCACCGACAACCAGACGAAGCGCACCGAGACCGTGCCGCCCCACGTGGTGGGGATGACCGAGCAGAAGGGCCTGGTCTTCTACGAGGGGGGCGAGGTGGGGGCGGTCACCCTCTGGTTCACCTGGGAGGGCGACAGCGACGAGAGTCAGTACCGGGGCTACGGCCGGTACGACTTCGCCGACGGCTCGACCATGTTCACGTCCTTCGCGGGAACCGGGGCCATGCCGGGCAAGCAGGTGGGAACGCTCAAGCTCCTGAGCGGAACGGGCCGCTTCGAGGGGATCCAGGGCGGGGGCAAGTTCGGAGCCGCCACCGTGACCCCGGCCTCGGCCGGCGGCGACACCTTCCGGGACGTCCAGGTCTCCTACACCCTGCCGGAGACGCCCGCGAAGGAGGACGACTCTTCGCCGCAGTAGGGAGTCGATGGAACGCTTTCCGCCGCCCCGCCTGGTCGTCAGCCGCTGCCTCGAGCTCGACGCCTGCCGTTACAACGGGGCGACGATCCGGGCGCCCTTGATCGAGCGGCTCGCCGCTCACGTCGAGCTGGTGCCGGTCTGCCCGGAGGTCGAGATCGGTCTCGGAGTGCCCCGGGACCCGGTTCGCCTCTGCAAAGTGGGTGGCACCTTGCGCATGGTCCAGCCGTCGACCGGCCGCGACCTGACGGACGCGATGACCGGCTTCGCCGAGAGCTTCCTCTCCCAGGTGGGGCCGGTCGAGGGGTTCGTCCTGAAGAGCCGCTCGCCCTCGTGCGGCCTCACCGACAGCAAGGTCTACTCGAGCTCGGAGCCGCCCATGCCGTCGGGCAAAGACGCGGGCCTCTTCGCGCGCGCCGTCCTCGAGCGCTTCGGCGACGCGGCGGTCGAGGACGAGGGGCGCCTCACCAACTTCCGCCTGCGCCATCACGTCCTCGCCAAGGCCTTCACTCTCGCCCGGCTCCGGCGGGTGGCCGAGGCGGGGGCGATGCGGGAGCTGGTCGCCTTCCACGCCGGCCACAAGCTGTTCCTGATGGCCCAGAACCAGGCGGCGATGCGGGTTCTCGGCCGGATCGTCGCCAACTCGGAGCGGCGGCCGTTCCCCGAGATCCTCGGCGCCTATCGCGCCGAGCTCGCCCGAGCCCTGGCCCGGCCCGCCCGGGCACCGGCCCACGTCAACGCGGCGATGCACGCCCTGGGCTACTTCAAGGACCGCCTCACGCCCGCCGAGAAGCGCCATTTCCTCGCGGCCCTCGACGAGTACCGCACCGGCCGCCTGCCGCTCTCCGCTCCGCTCCTCACCCTGCAAAGCTGGATCGCCCGCTTCGAGGAACCCTACCTCGCCGGACAGCTCTACTTCGAGCCCTATCCGCGCGCGCTGATGGACCTCGCCGACTCCGCGGGCGGCGAGTATTGACTGCGAAGCCACTCAAGCGGGATCTCTGCTAGTCTCCGCCTCCCCGATTCCGGAGCGAACTTGCGACCCCGTCCCGGGGCCGCCCCCCGACGGAGGAGATCGCATGATGGACTGGAGGACCGCTGCACGCGTCCGCAGTAGCCTGGCCCGAGTCGCAGCCCTGATGCTCGCCGCCTTCTGGATGTCGCCCCTGGTCGCCCAGGGTCCGGCTTCGAGCGAGGAGCCCGACGCCGCCACGGCGCAGGCCCTGGAGGCCCAGATCGGGCGGGAGGTGGCGATCCCGATCCACCTCCAGGACGGTGAGGAGTTCACCACGCCCCTGCCCCAGCTCCTCGACTACGGCGAGAAGCTCTTCACCGCCGTCTGGACCGAGGAGGAGGGTGGCGGCCGCCCCCTCTCCAAGGGCACCGGCAAGCCCCTCGCCGACCCGAGCTCGCCGTTGACCTTCCCGCGTAACTTCGACCGCATCTCCTCGCCCGAGGCGAACTCCTGCGCCGGCTGCCACAACACACCGCGCCCCGGGGGCGGCGGCGACATCGTGGCCAACGTCTTCGTGCTCGGTCAGCGCTTCGACCACGTGACCTTCGACCCGAACGATCCGATCCCCACCCGGGGCGGAGTCGACGAGCGGGGCAACCCGGTGAACCTGGGCGACGCGGCCAACAGCCGGGCGACGATCGGCATGTTCGGCTCCGGCTACATCGAGATGCTGGCGCGCCAGATCACCTTCGACCTGCGCGCAGAGGGGCTCGCCTTGGGGCCGGGCCAGAGCGTGGCGCTCACCTCGACCGGGATCTCCTTCGGAACCCTGTCGCGCCGGGTCGACGGCACGTGGGACACCTCCGCCGTCGAGGGCCTGCCACCCGAGAGCCTGGCCTCGAGCGGGCCGGGCAATCCGCCGAGCCTGGTGATTCGCCCGTTCCACCAGGTGGGCGCGGTGGTCTCGCTGCGCGAGTTCACCAACAACGCCTTCAACCACCATCACGGCATGCAGGCCGAGGAGCGCTTCGGCGAGGGCGCGGACCCGGACGGCGACGGCTTCACCGACGAGCTGACCCGCGCCGACCTCACCGCGGTGAGCGTGTGGCAGGCGACCCTGGCGGTCCCCGGGCGGGTGATCCCGCGCAACCGCGCGGTGGAGGACGCGGTCCTCGCGGGTGAAGCGACCTTCTCCCGGATCGGCTGCGCCGAGTGCCACGTGCCGGCGCTCGCGCTGCGCGAGTGGGGCGAGTACTACTACGAGCCCAACCCGTTCAATCCGGCGGGCAACCTGCGGCCGGGGGATGTGCCGCTGTTCAAGGTGGACCTCAACTCGGGGAGCCTCCCCGGACCGCGGCTCAAGAAGACCGACGGCGTCACCTGGGTGCCGGCCTTCACCGACCTGAAGCTCCACGACATCACCTCCGGGCCGGACGACCCGAACCGGGAGGCCCTCGACCAGCACGCACCGGCCGGGTCGGACGCCTTCTTCGCCGGCAACGGCCGCTTCCTCACCAAGAAGCTCTGGGGGCTGGCCAATGAGCCGCCCTTCTACCACCACGGCCTCTACACCACGATGCGCGAGGCGATCCTGGCCCACGCCGGCGAGGCCCAGGCGTCGGCCGACGCGTTCCGGGCGCTCTCGGACTACGACCGGGCGACGGTGATCGAGTTCTTGAAGACCCTCCAGGTGCTGCCCGAGGGCACCCGGAGCCTGGTGGTGGACGAGCGGGGCAATCCCCGGCCGTGGCCGCCGGCGCGGGCGAGGTAGTACTCTCGGGGCCCCGTCCCCGAGCACGCCATGCCCAGTGACCCCCTCCTCCAAGCCGAGCGGTTGAGCCGCCGTTCGGAGGAGGGGGCCCGGCTCCTCGAAGAGGTCTCGCTCGAGCTCTCGGGTGGGAACCGCCTGGTGGTCGAGGGTCCGACGGGCGCGGGCAAGAGCGTGCTGCTCCGCGCCCTGGCGCTCCTCGACCCGCTCGAGGGCGGGCGGATCTTGTGGCGGGGCGAGCCGGTGGCCGACGGCGCGGTGCCCGAGTTCCGGAGCCGGGTCGCGTACCTGCACCAGAACCCGGCGCTCGCCGAGGGGACGGTGGAGGAGAACCTGCGCGCTCCGTTCGCGCTGCGCGTCCACCGCGGGCGGCGCTACGACCGCGGCCGGGCGGTGGAGCTGCTCGCCGAGCTGGGGCGGGACCCCTCGTTTCTCGGCAAGTCGCGGGACGACCTCTCGGGCGGCGAGCGCCAGGTGAGCGCCCTGGTGCGGGTGCTCGCACTGGAGCCGGAGGTCCTGCTGCTCGACGAGCCGACCGCCTCGCTCGACCCGGAGACGACGGCGCGGGCCGAGGAGCTGGTGGGCCACTGGGTGGCGGAGGGCGCGGGGGCGAGGGCGTACGTATGGGTCAGCCACGACCGGGAGCAGGCGGGGCGGGTCGCGGGCCGGCGGCTGCGGATGGAGGCGGGGCGGCTGAAGCCGGCCGGCGAGGCGGGCGGGTGAGATGAGCGCCGGCTACCTGGAGCTCTCGTACTGGCAGGTGGGGGCGGCGGCGCTGCTCATCCTGGTCAACGGGGGGATCTCGGTCGCCCTGCGCCTGGAGATCGAGCGGCGCCTGCTGGTGGCGGCGACGCGCACGGTGATCCAGCTCCTGCTGGTGGGCCTGGTCCTCCAGTGGGTCTTCTCGGTCTCGCGGTGGTACCTGGTGGCGGGCCTGATGCTGGTGATGGCCCTGGTGGCCGGGGTCGCCGCCGTGCGCCGGACCGGGCGGCGGTACCCCGGGATCTGGATGAACGCCATCGTCTCGGTGTGGGCGAGCTCGTGGCTGATCACGGCGGCGGCGCTTTTCGGCATCGTGGACGTCGAGCCCTGGTACCGGCCGCAGTACGCCATCCCGCTGCTCGGCATGATCTTGGGCAACACGCTCAACGGCATCTCGCTGGGGCTCGACCGGCTGGGCGAGGAGCTCACCGGCGGGCGGGCCGAGGTGGAGGGGCTCCTGGCGCTCGGGGCGCGGCGGTGGGAGGCGGCCCGGCGGCCGGTGCGGCGGGCGGTGCGGACCGGGATGATCCCGATCGTCAACTCGATGATGGTGGTGGGCATCGTCAGCCTGCCCGGGATGATGACCGGGCAGCTCATGGCCGGGGTCTCACCGGTCCAGGCGGTCAAGTACCAGGTGGAGAGCATGTTCCTGATCGCCTCGGGCACGGCGCTCGGCACGGTGTCGGTGGTGCTCCTCTCCTACCGGCGCCTGTTCAGCCACCGGCACCAGTTCCTCGCCCACCGCCTGCGCCGCGTCCACCCCGCCGACTGAAACTCGGCTGGAACCTTCCGGACTGAAACTCGGCTGGAACCTTCCGCGACTGAAACTCGGCTGGAACCTTCCGGGGGGCCTATCTGAAACTGGGGTGGAACCTTTCGGGCCAGCCCCTCCGGGCAGGTGGGCGGCCCCTACCCTCACGAGCGTTGTTGCCCTCGGCCGGCTGCGCCATCCTGGGATGTCCCGGACACCCGCTTCGGATGCCCCCTGAAAGGAGCCGATCGTGAGACAAGGCACTCCCTGGAAGATCGACGAGCGCGACTTCCCCGTGACCGGCGGGATCGAGGAGCAGGCCCGATTCCTGGTGGGCTACGCCGTCCTCGCCCCGTCGAGCCACAACACCCAACCCTGGCGCTTCGCGGTCGAGGGAGCAGTGGTCGAGCTCGAAGCCGAGACCGAGCGCTGGCTGCGGATCGCCGATCGCGATCAGCGCGAGCTCCACATCTCCCTCGGCTGTGCCCTCGAGAACTTGCTGATCGCCGCCGAGCACTTCGGCCTGTTGCACTCGACCGAGTACTTCCCCGACCCCGAGCGGCCCGGCCTCGCGGCGCGGGTCACTCTCCGTCACGCAAGCGGGGACTTCTCGCCTTTGCGAGCCCCGGAGCTCTTCGACGCGATCCTCGAACGGCACACCAACCGGCTGCCCTTCGAGGACCAGCCGGTGCCCCCGGAAGCGCTCGAGCGCCTCAGCGCCTGCGGTTCCGAGGACGGCATCCGCCTCTTTCTGACCACCGACCGGGAGATCAAGCAGTGGGTCGAGCGTCTGGTCGTCGATGCCGACGAGCGACGCTTCGCCGACCGAGCGTGGCGTTGCGAGCTCTCGGAGTGGGTCGGCCGGGGTGCGTTCGGTGACTCCTGGCCGGTCGCCAAGCTCTCCCAACTCGTCGTGCGCGCCTTCGACCTCGGTCGCTCGACCGGCGCCAAGGATGCCCACGCTCTTTCGAGCTCTCCGGTCTTCGGCCTGTTCGCCTCGCTCGACGACGACCGCGCCACGCAGGTACGGGTGGGACAGGCGTTCGAGCGCGTCTACCTCTTGGCCCACTCCCTCGGCTTGGCCCTCCAGCCGCTCTCCGTGCTCCTCGAGCTCCCGGAGCCAAAGACCGTGCTGTCGGGCCTCCTGGGGCTTGGCTCAGGGGTCCCCCAGCAGCCCTTCCGGCTCGGATTCGGCCCGCAGCTCTCCCGGCACGTCCCCCGGCGTCCGGCCGAGGAGGTGCTCGCCGGGTAAGGGTCGACGGCCGCCGCGTCTCAGGCGTGGCGGGCCCAGCGCACGATCTCGCGCAGGGTCGGTTTCTTGCCGTACATCAGGATGCCCACGCGGTAGATGCGGCCGCAGAGGCGGATCATGCCGTAGACGAAGAGCGCCGTCAGGACGATCGCCAGGGCGATCTGCCAGACCGGCGGCATCTCGACGGCGATGCGCAGGGGCATGAGGATCGGGGTGAGCGGCGGGACGAGGGAGGTGACGACCGCCATCGTGGAGCTCGAATCGTTGATCACCGGGAACATGAAGAAGATCGGCAGAAAGATCATCGAGCTCGGCAGCCAGGCGAGCTGTTGGGCCTCTTGGACATTGTTGAAGCTCGAGCCGACGGCGGCATAGCTACTGGCGTAGACGAAGAACCCCAGGAGGAAGAAGACCACGATCGCCAGCGCCTGGGCGATGGTCAGCGACGGAATCGTGAAGCCCTCCGGCACGAAGGCCAGGGAGGCCACGACCGCCGGCGCGGTGAGCGCCACCGCGGTGGCCAGCCAGATCGAGAACTGGGTGAGCGCCGCCCCCCCGATGCCGATGAGCTTGCCCATCATGAGCTCCTGGGGGCGAACGCTCGAGACGATCACCTCGACGACCCGCGAGCTCTTCTCCTCGAGCACCCCCTGGAGCACTTGCTGCCCCCAGATCAGAAGGATCATGTAGAGGAGGAAGAAGAGGCCGTAGGCGAGAAGGAAGCCCGCCTCGCCCGCCTCGGCGCGGCTGCCCTCGGCGGACACCTTGACCGTCTCGAGCTCGACGGGCTCGAGGAGCGGCTTGACCGCCGCGGGGTCGTAGCCCGCCTGGGCCAGACGCATCTCCCGCACCTCGGCGGAGATCGCCTGATCGAGGACCGACTGAGTCAGCGTGTTCGAGACGCTCCGCGCGTGGTACTCCACCTCGCCGCGGCCGAGGCCTTCGGCGTCGATCCAGATCCAGGCGTCGATCTCGTTCTTGAGGAGACGGCCGTCGAGAGCCTTGCGTTGCGCCTCCCGGTTCGCGGCGGGAGACGCGAGGTCGATCGAGACCTTCGCCACCGGCCCGAAGTCGGTGCTGCCTTCGGCCAGGCGCTTCTCGATGCCCGCCCCGAGGCGACCGGTGCCGTCGACCAGGACCACGTCGAGATGGCTCGTGCTCTTCGAGAGCACGAGCACCGGGATTACGAACATCCCGGCCAGGAAGAGGGGCAGGATCACCGTGCCGAGCCAGAAACCCTTCGAGCGGATCCGGGAGAGGTACTCGCGCCGGGCGATGACCCGGGTCTTGTCAAGCCGCATCGCGCACCGCCTTGATGAAGATCTCCGCCAGGTCGGGCTCCTCGGAGCGGAACTCCCGGACCTCGAGGAAGGTGGTGAGCTCCCGGAGCACGTCCGATCCGTCGGCCCCAGGGGAAAGGAGGAGCTTCACCTCGCCGTCGCCGACAACCGCCGCCTCGACACCCGGCACTTCGCCGGCGCGGTCGAGGGCACCCCGGGCGACGGCGCGGTAGGAGTTGCCGCCAAGGCTCCGCTTGATGTCGGCCAGCCCACCCTCGAGGATCGTACGCCCCTTCGAGATGAGACAGATGTGGTCGCAGAGCTTCTCCGCCTGCTCCATGACGTGGGTCGAGAACAGGATCGTCCGGCCGGCGGCCTTGAAGCGCGCCAGGACCTCCTTGAAGAGGCCCTGGTTGATGGGATCGAGCCCCGAGAAGGGCTCGTCGAGGATCACCACCTGCGGGTCATGGAGCACGGTGCCGGCGAGCTGGATCTTCTGCTGCATGCCCTTGGACAGCTCCTCGACCTTGGACTTGGCGCGATCCGCGAGCTCGAGGCGCTCGAGCCAACTCGCGGCTCGGGTCATGGCTTCGCGCCGCGGCAGGCCATGGAGCTCGCCCAGGAAGGTCAGGTGCTCGAGCACCGTCATCTTGCGGTAAAGGCCGCGCTCTTCGGGCAGGTAGCCGATGCGCTCCAGATCCTCGGAGCTCCGGGGGCGACCCGAGAGAAGGATCTCCCCCGAGTCGGGAGCGAAGATGTCCATGATCATGCGGATGGTCGTCGTCTTGCCGGCACCGTTGGGGCCCAGCAGGCCGAAGATCGTCCCCGGAGGTACGGCCATCGACACGGAATCGACGGCGACGAACTCGCCGAAGGTCTTGCGGACGTTTCGTAGCTCGAGGCTCGGTTGCGTCAAGAGATTCCTCCCGGCCGCTCGCCAGGCTCCCCGGTTCCTACGCCCGACGGGCCGGAGCATTCTCGCGGATCTTGCCCCGGGCCCTGTGGCTCGGCGCGCGGCCATGATGGCACGATCGGTCCCGGCCGGTGTAGGAGAATAGAGCCGGAGATGAGTGGAGACCCCATGCGACTTCTCGACCAGACCACGATGCAACGCCTCTTCGCCGTGACCGACGAGATCCCCCTCGACCGCGAGGCGATCGAGGTGCCGCTCGAGCTCGGCGGTGAAGGGAGCGTCGAGCGGTTGCCGGGCGGCAGGATCCGGATCACCCTCCCGGAGCCGGACGAGCTGGAGGCGTTTCTCGCCGCGTTGCCCGGACGGATCGAGGCTCTGTCTGCGTTGAGCTAGAAGGTTCCAGCCAGTTTTCAACTCCTTCTTGACGACGGCGGTCGTTCAGATGGCTTGGAGGGTCTCAGACCTGCTCGTTGGGGTCCTCCCTTCTCGAATCTCGCGCTCTTGCCTGGGCTCGACCCTTCTTGAGCCCCGTCCAGCGTCGGTTCGTGCACCTCACCCGGCAGACCGGGCGCACCCTTCCGTCCGACCAGCCAGAGGCTAGACGATGAACGAGGGGAAAAGACCTCGATGGCCCCCACTCAGCTTGAGGCGACGCGGGCCACTATCCGGGCTTGAGCAACGGAACAAACGGCAATCCGGGTGGAAAGCTACCCTCGGGAAAGCTCACCCACCGCGACGGCAACTCTCGGAGCTTGAGAAGCTCCGCGGCTGCCCGGAAGGCCTCGGAAAAGAGTCGATAGGCTTCCCGGAAGGCGTCGCGGACCTCAGGGCGGATCGCATGCACCAACGGAGCGGGCGAGCGCTTCGTGGAGTCGGGGCGCTGATGGGGATGGACGCGCAAGAAGACTTCAGGCGGAGAGGGCCGAGTTCCTTTGGCTCGGTGTTCGACCGCGGCCTGGTCCGAGATGACATCCACCATCTCGCCGACGCGCCTCCGCATCTCCTCGTGGGACAGACCCTCGGCTTCCCAGCAGGGCAGTGGATCGAGCTCGAGAATCTCGTCCGTGGCGAAGTCCTCGAGCTCTTGCCGTCGCCCACCTCGGGTTTCGAGTCGAAACGCTGTCCGGTCGTACCAAACACCCCGCAGTGGCTCCCCGTCTCGAAGAGCGCAGACCGAATGGACGCCGGGCCAGAGCTCGGGCCGCTCCACCAGCCCCTCCTTACAGGCCTGAGCCAGCACATAGGCAAGCCGTCTCACCTGAATCTCAGGCTCGTTGCTCACCAGGATCGAGTCATAGCGACGCCACCAGAAATGCCCCGACCAATCATGAAGATCGCCGATCTCGCGAGCCACGTTGCCTTGGACGTAGTCCATGAACAGGGCGAGTTGCTCGGCGTCCGCAGGGCTCAGCAGGAGGTGATGGTGGTTGGAGAGACATGACACGGCGTGGAGCTTGACGGCATAGCGCGCCTTGGCTCGAGCGAGGATCCCCACGTAGCGGCGGTTCATCGCGGATCCCGGCCGGAGGAGATAGCGCGCCTGGATCGTCTTGGCGCTCACCTCGACCAGCGAACCGGGGGGAACGAATCGAAGTCTTCGCGGCATTTCACCCTACTAAGACGGCTACCGAGCCGGCGATCGCTCGCTCCGCCGCTGAAATGCGCTGAAATGTGGGTGGAACCTTCAGGAGAGCGGGCTATGATCAGGGACGTGAGCCGACGCCACGACCGCGAGGACCTCGAGCACATTGCCGACCGCGCCATGCGCGACCGCGGCCTCCTGCCCGACTACTCCCCGGCGGTCCGCCACGAGGTCGAGGCCCTCGACGGGCCTGCCTCGGATGACACCGCTCGCGACCTCACCGACCTGCTCTGGTGCTCGATCGACAACGACGACTCCCGCGACCTCGACCAGATCTCGGTGGCCGAACCCCTGAGCGGTGGTCGAACCCGCCTCCTCGTGGGCATCGCCGACGTCGACGCCCTGGTCTCCCTTGGGACCGCCGTCGACGGCCACGCGCGCCAGAACACCACCTCCGTCTACACCGCCGCCAAGGTCTACGCCATGCTGCCGGAGCGCCTCTCCTGGGACCTCACCTCCCTCGTGGCCGGCGAAGACCGCCTCGCCGTGGTGATCGAGATGGTGCTCGAGTCCGACGGCGAGCTGGCCGGCGCCGACATCTACCGCGCCACCGTCCACAACCGGGCCAAGCTCGCTTACGACGCGGTCTCCGCCTGGCTCGAGGGTGACGCCGGGCCCCCGGAGCCCCTGGCGGCCGTTCCCGGCCTGGAGGAAAACCTGCGCCTCCAGGATCGAGTCGCGCAGACCTTGCGCGCCCTGCGGCACCGCGAGGGCGCGCTCGAGCTCGAGACCATCGAAGCGCGAGCCGTCTTCCGCGACGGCGAGCTCTCCGGTCTCGAGGAGCAAGCGAAGAACCGCGCCCGCGAGCTGATCGAGGATCTGATGGTCGCCGCCAACGGAGTCTCGGCGCGCTTCCTCGATCGCAAGCGCTTCCCCTCGCTGCGCCGCGTACTCCGCTCGCCCGAACGCTGGGCTCGGATCGTCGAGGTCGCCTCCGACCACGGCGGCGCGCTCCCGCCCGAGCCGGACTCCGAAGCGCTCGCCGGGTTCCTCGCCCAGGCCCGCCGCCGGGACCCGCTCCGCTTCCCCGACCTGTCCCTCACCGTCATCAAGTTGATGGGCTCGGGCGAGTACGCGGTCGACCTCCCCGGGGCCTCGCCGGTCGGCCACTTCGGCCTGGCCGTGCGCGACTACACCCACTCGACCGCCCCGAACCGCCGCTACCCCGACGTCATCACGCAGCGCCTCCTCAAGGCGGCCCTCGCCGGCGAGCCCGTGCCCTACAGCGTCGGCGAGCTCCGCGAGCTCGCCCGCCACTGCACCGAGCAGGAGGACGACGCCAACAAGATCGAGCGCCTCGTGCGCAAGTCCGCCGCGGCCTTGCTCCTCGAGGGCCGGGTGGGCCAGCGCTTCGACGCGATCGTCACCGGCGCCTCGGAGAAGGGCACCTGGGTGCGAATCTTCCATCCGCCGGTCGAGGGCAAGCTCATGCACGGCGTCGAGGGGCTCGACGTCGGCGACCGGCTGCGGGTCAAGCTCATCGGCACCGACGTCGAGCGCGGCTTCATCGACTTCGTCCGCATCGGCTAGCCCGGTCCGGGCCCCGTTTCGCTAGCCTCCTCCCGTTTCACTCCCTTCCTCCGGCGCCTCCAGCAACCCCAGGCCGGCCTCGTCTACGGCGGCCTTGAACGCCGGGAGCTTCTCGGAGAAGAAGCGATCGGCCTCGTCCGTCGCCTCGTCCACCGCCTGCTTCGCCCGCGCCAGGTACTCCTGCTGAGCCGGCGTCGGCGCGTCCCACGACGAGCCGATCGAACGCAGCGCATTCGACACCTTGTTCCACGGCGTCGTCTCCGGGGGGATGCCCTCCGAGCCCTCCGGGATCCAGAGCTTGGCCTCGAGCTCCGAGAGCCCCTTGCCCAGATCGCGAGCCGCGTCCAGGATTTTCTGGTCGAGCTCGTCGTCGCGGGTCGCCTTGCGCTCGGCGCGCACCTTGGCGCTCACCCGAGCGATGTCGCCCTGGACCTCGTGGATGCGCTCGATCGCCCTGGACAGCCGCTCTCGGAGGGCGCCGGCCTCCAAGAGGGCCGCCTGATTGGCTTCGCGCGCCTCGCGCGGGATGGCGAAGCGCGGATCGCCGAGGACCTGGACCGGCTGGCTGGCCTCGGCACCACCGTAGCTCACCTTCACCATGTAGCTGCCCGGCAGCACCTCGACCCCGCCGCGGCGGAAGAAGGGCACCTCGCCCTCGCCGGGCGGCCGCCGGAAGGGATCGCGCCGCAGGTCCCAGGCGACCCGGTTGACGCCGAGGGTGACCGGGGCCTCGAAGGTGCGCACCAGCGCTCCCGAGCCGTCCCGGACCTCGATCGTCGCCTTGGGCTCGCCCCCCGGTCGGTGTCCTTTCGGCGCCCCGGCGGTCGCCTCTTCGCCGGCCGCCGCCCCGCTCTCCGAGGTGCCAGCCGCCTTCTCGGCCTTCTCGTTCTTCAAGGTGCCAGCCTCTTTTCGCCCTCTTCGCCTCTCCAAGCTGCCAGCCTCGTTTCGCTCCTCCTGCCGGGCCGCCTCGCGCTCCGCCTCCTTTCTCTGCCGCTCCACGTCCTTGTCCGGATACGGCAGGCCCTTCTGGTCGAGCGAGAAGGTGATCATCGCCCCGTAGGGCGGGTTCTCCCCCCGGTACTCGCCGCTTCCGGGAAAGCGCGAGGAGGCCCCCTGGGCCACCTCGTGCTGCTGGGCGTCGGGAATCGGGAAGAGATGGAGCGGCTCGGCGAGCACCTCGGCCATCCCCTTCTCGCCCAGCTCGCGGAGCGGCGCGATGTCGTCGAGCACGAAGACCCCCCGGCCGTGGGTGCCCAGGACCAGATCACTCTCCCGGCGCTGGATCGCCATGTCCATCACCGAGACCGTGGGGACGCCGTGGTTCCAGCGCATCCAGCTCCCGCCCCCGTCGAGCGACACCCAGAGGCCGAACTCGGTGCCGAGGAAGAGCAGATCCGGGTCCACCGGATCCTGGACCACCGACAGGGCGTAGCCCCGGAGGTCCTTCGTGGCCAGGCTCTTCCAGCTCGCCCCGTAGTCGTGGGTCACATACACATAGGGCGTCCAGTCGAAGCGCCGATGGTCGTCGAACACCGCGAACGCCGTCGCCGCGTCGTGGGGCGACGCCTCGATCTTCGGCACCCAGGTGTTCTTGGGCACGCCGGGCACGTTCCCCTCGACCGAGGTCCAGCTCCCGCCGCCGTCCTCGGTCACCTGCACCCGCCCGTCGTCGGTGCCGACCCAGATCACCCCGTGCTCGACCGGCGAGGGCGAGATGGCGATGATGGTCGTGAAGTTCTCGGCTCCCGAGACGTCCGGCGTCAGCCCGCCCGACTCGTCCTGTCTCTGCCACTCCGGGTTGTTCGTGGTGAGGTCCGGGCTCACCACCCGCCAGGTTTCGCCGCGGTCGTTCGACTCGTGGAGGAACTGGCTGCCGAAGTAGATCGTGTCGGGCTCGAGCGGGTCCGGAGCGAAGCCGGCGTTCCAGTTGAAGCGGAGCGTCTTCACCCCGGCCGGCGGCCCCGGCCGGATGTCCTTGCGCTCCCCGGTCCGGAGGTCCCAGCGCAGGAGGTAACCCTCCTGCGACATGGAGTAGCCCTGCATGGGGTCTTTCGGATCCGGCGCCGTGTCGAACCCGTCGCCGAAGCCGACCTCGGACCACTCGTAGTTGCGGATGCCTCCCCGCGCCCAGACCTCGGACGGGCCTTTCCACGAGCCGTTGTCCTGGAGACCGCCGTAGACGTCGTAAGGCACCGCATCGTCCACCCGCACGTGGTAGTACTGGGCCAGGGGCAGGTCGGCGACGAAGCGCCAGCTCGCTCCCCGGTCGCGCGAGATGAACACCCCGCCGTCGTTTCCCTCCACGATGAAGTCCGGGTTGTCCGGATCGATCCACATGGCGTGGTGATCCGGATGAGAGGTGCCGAAGCCCGAGAGCGTGCGCCAGGTCTTGCCGGCGTCCTCGGAGAGCGTCACTTGCGAGAACAGGCTGTAGACCCGGTTGGGGTCGGCCGGATCGACCTCGAGCCGGGAGAAGTAGAACGGCCGGTCGCCGGCCTCGGGGTC
>CAZIIB010000028.1:0-14986 GCA_964539125.1 uncultured Thermoanaerobaculia bacterium
ATCACGCGCCGCACGCTGTCGCGGTCGGCGACGTCGCCCTGGACGAAGGCGACGCGCGGGTCCTCGAGAACGCCCTCCAGGTTGTCCAGGTTGCCGGCGTAGGTCAGCTTGTCCAGGACGACGACGCGGGCGTCCGTCTCGCCGGCCAGGAGCCGGACGAAGTTGCTGCCGATGAAGCCTGCACCGCCGGTGACGAGGATGGAATCCATGGGCCGCGAAAAGCTACCATACCCGCCCATGTCCTACTTCCACGCCGTTGTCCTGGGCCTGATCCAGGGGATCACCGAGTTCCTGCCCATCAGCTCGTCGGCCCACCTGGTTCTCGCCCCGCATCTCTTCGGCTGGACGGACCAGGGCCTGGGCTTCGACATCGCCACCAACACCGGCACGCTCCTGGCGGTGATGGCCTACTTCCGGCACGAGCTGGTGGCCCTCACCCGGGCCGGTATCGGAGCCCTCGCGCCCTCCGGCCGTCGGGAGGGTCCTTCCGGGCGCCGGCTCGGCCCCGACGCCCGACTCGCCTGGCTCGTCGCCCTGGGCACGGTTCCGGTGGCGGTCGCCGGCCTCCTCGCCTATCACTGGGTGGCGACCGTCGCCCGGAATCCGCTCTTGATCGCCACCACTTCGATCGGCTTCGGGCTGCTTCTCTGGTGGGCCGACGCGGCCGGCGCGCGCCGTCGGGAGGTCGAGAGCGTCGGCTTGGTGGACGCCGTGGTGGTGGGGCTGGCCCAGTCCCTGGCCCTGATCCCCGGCACCTCGCGCTCGGGCATCACCATCACCGCCGGGCTCGCTCGCGGGTTCACCAGCGAGGACGCGGCCCGCTTCTCGTTCCTGCTCTACGTGCCCGTCGGCGTGCTGGCGGCGGCCAAGGAGGTCCTCGACCTCGTCGAGGGCGGGGCGCCGGCGGTGGGATTGGGCCCGCTACTCGTGGGGTTCGCGGTCGCCACCGTGGCGGCGTACTTCACGATTGGCGCCTTGCTCGCCTGGGTTCAGAGCCGGAGCCTGACCGTCTTCGTGGTCTACCGAGTGCTCCTGGGGCTGGGGATTCTCGCGGCGATCTATCTCTGATCGCCCCCTCCCGCCCCGGCCGAGGCAGAGCTCGGCCGCTTCAATTGGGGGTGTCCTCTCGGGGTCCGATGGCGCCTGAAGCGGCCGAGCTCCGTCTCGGCCGGGCGAGCGGTGCGAGGTGCATCGAACGGCCGGGCTTCCGACGCCACCTACCCGCCGAGAAGGCCCTTCTTGAGCTTCTTGGTGGCCGGGTGCTCGCCGATCCACGAGGCGAAGATCGCGTCGGCGAACTCCTTGCCCTCGATCGTGCCCTTCGTCTGCCCCTTGACCTCGACCTCGGTGCCGGTTCCCGGGACGTAGGTGAAGACCATGTCCTCGCCCTTGGACAGGTCCTCCATCCAGGAGCAGAGCGTCTCGAAGTCCTTCTTCAGCGCGTCCGAGGCCGTGGGCACGTTCGCCTCCAGGCTCTCGTCCCAGGCGTCGCAGATCTTGCCCTTGTCGACGTTGAAGACGAAGTGCATGACCGTGCGCCGCGGCGTGTCCGCAGAGAGGATCGCCTGGCTCGAGGTCTGCTTCTCGGGCAGGTAGAGGCCGGCGACGTAGACGTCGATGAAGAACTTCTCCCGGAGTCCCATGCCGTTGAGGACCAGGGTCTGGTCGCCGACCTGCACCGAGTCGGGCATCGTCACGTCGGCGAAGGTGGCGGCGGTGGCGGGCAGCGCGAGGCTGAGGCTCAGAAGAATCGCGACCGGGATGCTACGCATGGCTTCTCCTCCTGATAGGGTCTGGTCGAACAGATCTCGGAGGGAACACTACCAGGAAACCGGCGCTCCGGCGACCGTGTGCGCTGCAACCGCGTCTGGTGTGGTCCGTACCAGGAACCGTGGGGACCACTGACCCGAGGACACCCGACGCCGAGCTGGTGGAGCAGGCGTTGGCGGGCTCCGAGCGCGCCTACGCCGAGCTGCTGCGCCGCTTCGAGCGCCCGGTGTACACCCTCGTGCTGCGCATGGTGAGAGACCGGACCCTGGCGGAGGACCTGTCCCAGGAGGCGTTCTTGAAGGCGTTCGACAAGCTCCCGAGCTTCGACCCGGAGCGCAAGCTCTCGAGCTGGCTGTTCAAGATCGCCCACAACACGGCCATCGACCACCTGCGCCGGCGCGGGGTCGAAACCTCGTCACTCGACGAGCCGCTGGGCGACGAGCCCGAGGGCCGGGCGCGGGAGATCGAGGACGCCGCAGCCGAGACGCCGGAGGCGGCCGCGGAGCGGTCTGATCTCTCTCGGGCGCTGACCCGGGCGGTGGAGCGGCTGCGCCCCGAGTACCGGCAGGTCGTATTGCTGCGCTACCAGGCCGGCCTGGAGTACGCTGAGATCGCAGAGACCACGGGGTACCCTTTGGGCACCGTCAAGACCTACATCCACCGCGCCAGGAAAGAGCTCGCCGGCCACCTTTCCGAAGCCGGCTGGGCGCCACCGGGCGGAGCCGAAACTTCCCGCCGGGAGACCCCGTAGGGCACTGTGGAGGGATGAAGAGGCACGCGATGAGCGAACGACGGATCGACGACCTGTACCGGGCCTGGCGGACGGCCGAGCGGCGCGACGAAGAGCGCAGCGCCGACGAGGCCTTCGCCGCGCTCTTCGCGGGTCTGCCGCTCGAAGCGCCGCCGGCCGGGTTCTCCGGCCGCGTCCTGGCCCTGGCCCGGGCGCGAGCCGGCTTCGTTCCCGCCGCCTCGCGCGCTCGCCTGGCGGCCGCGCTCCTCGCTCTCATGAGCCTGGGCACCTTGACCCTGGCCAGCCTGGTGGTGAGCTCGCTGCCGCGCCTCGACTTCGGCGTCGGCGTGCGGGCCTTCGCCCGGCTGCTCACCTTCACCTGGGAGTGGATCGCCTCGGGGATGGCCTTCTGGGACCGGATGGCCGGCTGGGGCGCCGTGGTGGCCCACCTCGTCGACGTGCCCGCGGTCGCGGCCTCGTTGCTCGCCGGGGCCCTGGCCGCCGCCCTCGCGTTCGTCCTTCTGCGCCGACTGCTGGCTCAACATGGGAACCTGACTTATGCCGAACCGTACTGACCCGATCGCTCTCCGGACGCCGCCGCCGCGCCTGCGGCCCACCGGCCGCGCCGCAGGGTGGTGGCTGCCGGCCCTCTGGTTGGCCCTCTGCCTGGCCTTCACCGGGCTCGGGACGCCGTGGGCCTTCGCCCAGGACGAGTCCTCCGCTCCGGCCTCCGAAACGTCGGGGCTCCGAGCCTCGGTGGAGCGGGACTTCGAGGTCCTGCCGATCCACGACGGCGTGGTCCTGCGCCCGCGAGAAGAGTTCCGCGGGGTGCAGACGGTCGAGCTGGTCGGCTCGACGATCGCGATCAACGGCGAGACCGAGAGCCGCCAGGTGGTCCGGGGCTGGCTTGGCGACCGGGCCGACGTCGTTCTCCGTCTGGCCGATCTCGCGCCGTCCGAGCGCCGCCGAGTGCTCGGCCTCGAGGAGGAGACCGCCACTGCCGGCGGAGCCCGGGAGGCGGAGCCGGCGGCCCAGGAGGGCGCCCAGGCGAGTGCGGCCGGCCAGGAGGCCGAGCCCGGCGCGGTGGCGCTTCCGGCGCCGGCACCGGCCGTGGCGCCGACGCCCGAGGTACCGGTGACTCCTCCGCCACCTCCGACCCCGGCCGAGCCGCGCCACCGCTCCCACCGCGGCAGCCAGACCGGCTTCGGTAGCAGCGTCTACGTGGAACCCGACGAGGTCGTCGACGACGTGGTCGTGTTCGGTGGCTCGGTGACCGTGGAGGGCCGGGTCGAAGGCGGCGTGGTGGTGATCGGCGGGCCGATCCGCGTCGACGGCGAGGTCACGCAGGACGCGACGGTGGTGGGCGGCGTGATCACCCTCGGCCCCCACGCCCGCGTGGGCGGTGACGTCAACGCCATCGGCGGCTCGGTCCACCGCTCTCCGGGCGCCGAGGTCGGCGGTCGGGTCGAGGAGGTCGAGCACGGCTTCTACCCGTGGTGGCGGACCGGCCCCTGGAGCTGGCGCACCCACTGGTCGCCGTGGCGGGTCTGGGACGTGGCCTGGCCGTTGACCGGCCTGGTGATCCTCGCGCTGCTCGTGGCCCTGATCGTGGCCGTCGGCCGCCGGCCGGTGGAGACGATCGCCTTGCGGGCGGGTCTCGAGCCGCTCAAGGCGGGGATCGTGGGGCTGCTGGTCGCGATCTTCACCGTCCCGGTGGTGGTGATCGTGTGCGTCGTCCTGGCGGTCACCGTGATCGGCATCCCGATCATGGTGGTCTTCCTGCTGCTCTTCATCTTCGTGGGCATCCCGGCCTTCTTCGTGTTCTCCCTGGTCGGTTACTCGGCGGTGGCGCTGCGGGTGGGGCAGTGGGCCGAGGGGCGCTTCGGCTGGCGCCTCCAGAGCCCGCTGGTGGCCGCTGTCGTCGGCGTGTTCGTGCTCGGAATCCTGGGCCTGATCGGTGACTTCCTGGGCATCTTCGGCGGGGCGGTGAGCGTGTTCTCCGTGATGTTCAGCCTGGTCGGCGGGTGCCTCCAGTTCCTCGCCTGGGCGGTGGGCTTCGGCGCCCTGTTCATGGTGTTCTACCAGCGTCGCGGCCAGGGTCGGGCCGGCCCGGCGCCGCCCCCTCCGCCCTCTCCGGGCCTGCCGCCGGCGGGCGTCGCGACGCCCCCACCGCCGGCCGCCGCCGCCACGCCGCGGCCGCCGGCCGCCGAAGAGCCGCCCGCCGCCGAGGAGCCACCGGCGGCCGAGGAGCCCGCCGAGCCGCCGGAGCCGACGGAGCCGGAGTAGGGCTCAGAAAAGGGGGCGCTCGCGGGCTCCGCGGGGGGCTGTCGCCGCACCGGCCCGGTCCGCCTCCTCTCTCAGGCGGCCGGCCAGGCGGGTGTAGCGCAGGCGGGTCCTGCGGTTCCTCACCGCCAGGGCGAGGGCCTTCGGATCTCCCACCAGCACGACCAGGCGCTTCGCCCGGGTGAGGGCGGTGTAGAGCAGGTTCCGCTCCAGCATCACGTAGTGCTGGGTGTGGAGCGGCACGACGACCGCCGGGTACTCGCTCCCTTGCGACTTGTGGATCGAGCAGGCGTAGGCCAGGGCGAGCTCGTCGAGGCTCGCGAACGGGTGCTCGACGGTGCGGTCGTCGAACCGGCAGCGCACCGTCTCGGCCTCCTCGTCGATCGCGAGGAGGCGCCCCACGTCGCCGTTGAAGACCTCGAGCTCGTAGTTGTTCTTGACCTGCATCACCTTGTCTCCCACCCGGAAGCGGGTGGCACCCCGCACGACCTCCTGGCCGGTCGGGTTGAGCAGGTCGCGCAGCACCTCGTTCAGGCGCACGACGCCCAGCAGCCCCCGGTTCATGGGGGTGAGCACCTGGACGTCCTCGAACGGGTCGAGGCCGAAGCTCTCGGGGATCCGGCGGGTGACCACCGAGGTGAGGGTGCGCAGGGCCTCCTCCGGGTCGCGACGCTCGATGAAGAAGAAGTCCTGCCCCGCCGCCGTCTCCGGGTCCCAGAGGGGCATCTCCCCCCGGTTGACCCGGTGGGCGTTGGCGATGATCCGGCTCTCCCGCGCCTGGCGGAAGATCTCGCTCAGGCGGACGACCTCCACGGCCTCCGACGCGATGAGGTCCGAGAGCACGGCGCCCGGTCCCACCGAGGGGAGCTGGTCGACGTCGCCCACCAGGACGAGCTGTGAGCGGTCCGGGAGCGCCGCCACCAGGTGGGAGGCGAGGACGGTGTCGATCATCGAGGCCTCGTCGACGATCACCAGGTCCGCGTCGAGAGGCCGGTCGGGGCGGCGGGTGAAGGTTCCCGAGGCCGGGTCGAGCTCGAGCAGGCGGTGGAGGGTGGAGGCGGGGCGGCCGGTGGCCTCGCCCAGGCGCTTGGCCGCCCGGCCGGTGGGGGCCGCCAGCCGGATCGACCGGCCCTTGCGGGAGAGGATCTCCACGATGCCCCGCACCAGGGTGGTCTTGCCGGTGCCCGGCCCGCCGGTGATCACCAGCACCTTGGCGGCGATCGCCCGGCGGATCGCCTGGCGCTGCTCCTCGGCGAGGCCCAGGCTCTCGCGGTCCTCGAACCAGGCGAGGGCCCGCTCGACGTCGATGCTGATGGGTGAGACGGGGTGGGAGAGGAGCTCGGCCAGGCGGTGGGCGAGGGTGGCCTCGGCGCCGTGGAGGGAGGCGAGGAAGATCGCCCGCTCGCCGCCGCCGGCCGGCGCTTCGACCACCACGTCGCGGGAGCGGGAGAGCGCCTCGATCGCCGCGCCGATCACCTCCGGCTCGACCGCCAGCAGCCGCTGGGCGGCGTCGATCAGCTCGGCCTGGGGCAAGTAGAGGTGACCGGCGCCCGAGGCCTCGGAGAGCAGGTGGAGCACGCCGGCCTGGACCCGGCCCGGCGCGGTGGCGGCGATCCCCAGCTTCCCCGCGATGGAGTCCGCGGTGGGGAAGCCGATCCCCACGACCTCCCGGGCGAGCCGGTAGGGATCGGTGCGGACCACCGACAGGGCGGTCTCCTCGTAGCGCTTGTAGATCTTGATCGCCAGGTGGGTCGGCACGTCGTGGGACTGAAGGAAGAGCATGACCTCCTTGAGGTCGCGCTGCGCGACGAACGCCTCCGAGATGGCGGTGCTGCGCTTGGCCCCGATGCCCGGGACCCCGCGCAGGCGCTCAGGCTCGTGCTCGATCACCTCCAGGGTCTCGTCGCCGAAGGCCTGGACCAGGCGCTTGGCCATCACCGGTCCGATGCCGGCGATCAGCCCCGAGGCGAGGTAGCGCTCGATCCCCTCGCGGGTCGACGGCCGGATCGTCTGGTACGAGCTGACCTGGAACTGGCGCCCGTACTTGGGGTCGGTGACCCACTCGCCCTCGAGGCGCAGTCGCTCGCCCGGCTGGACGCCCAGCAGGTTCCCCACCGCGGACACCGCTTGGAGCTCGCCGGCCACCGCCAGGCGCACCACGCTCCACGCGTTGTCCGGATTGGTGAAGACGACCCGTTCCAGGGTGCCTTCGAGATGTTCGGGGGAAGGGTCGCTGGGCCCGGGCTGCGCCGCCACGCGCGCATTGTATCCAGGGGGGGCAACTGTGCCAAAATGACCGCCATGCCGGAAAAGCCACTAGTCCTGGTCGTCGACGACGAGACCGGGTCGCGGGAGTCCATGGCGATCGCCATCGAGCGAGCCGGGTTCGCCGTGCGCAACTTCGACGACGCCGACAAGGCCCTGGAGTTTCTGGAGGACAACCCGGAGGCCGCGCGCCTGGCGGTGTGCGACCTGCGCATGCCGGGCACCGACGGTCTCGCCTTCCTCTCGGCCGTGCGCGAGCGGGAGCTCGACCTGCGAGTGATGCTGGTCACCGGCTACGGCTCGATCGAGTCGGCGGTGGAGGCGATGCGGGTGGGAGCAGACGACTACCTGACCAAGCCGGTCGACCTCTACGAGCTGCGCCGCCGGGTGACCAACCTGATGGAGAAGGAGCAGCTTCGCGAGGAGGTCACCGAGCTGCGGGTGATGCTCGACAAGCGCTTCGGCTTCGAGAGCATCGTGGGCAACGCCGAGCCCATGGAGCGCCTGTTCGAGCGCATGCGCCTGGTGGCGCCCACCCGCTCGACGGTGTTGGTGATCGGCGAGAGCGGCACCGGCAAGGAGCTGGTGGCCAACGCCCTGCACTTCGCCTCGCCCCGGCGCGGCGAGCGCTTCCTCGCCATCAACTGCGGTGCCATCCCGTCCGACATCCTGGAGAGCGAGCTCTTCGGCCACGAGAAGGGCTCGTTCACCGGCGCGGTGGCCAAGAAGGTCGGCAAGCTAGAGCTCGCCCACAAGGGGACCCTGTTCCTCGACGAGATCAGCGAGCTCTATCCGGAGCTCCAGGTGAAGCTTCTGCGCGTGCTCGAGGAGCGCAAGATCATGCGGGTCGGCGGCTCGGACCTGATCGACGTCGACTTCCGGCTGATCGCCGCGACCAACCGGGACCTGGAGAAAGAGGTCTCGGTGGGGCGCTTCCGGGAGGACCTCTACTACCGCCTCAAGGTGGTGACCCTCCACATTTCGCCTCTGCGCGAGCGCCCCGGGGACATTCCGCTCCTGGCCGAGCATTTTCTCGCCCAGTACTGCGAGGACCACGGCAAGGAGCCGAAGAGCTTCTCGAAGGAGGCGCTGGAGGCGCTGGCCCGCTACGGCTGGCCAGGCAACGTCCGGGAGCTCAAGAACCAGGTGGAGTCGCTGGTGGTGTTCCACCAGGGCGAGGAGATCAAGCTCAAGGACCTGCCCTACGAGCTGCGGAGCGGTGCCGCCGTGCCCACCGGGGACGGCCGCGTGCAGCCGCGCTCGGGGCCCACGCGGACCATGGCGGAGATCGAGCGCCAGGCGATCCTCGAGACCCTGGAGCGCACCGGCGGCCACCGGGCCGAGGCGGCGAAGCTGCTGGAGATCGGGCTGCGGACGCTACAGCGCAAGCTCAAGGAGTACCGCGACCAGGGCGTGTTCCAGGATTGAGCGTCGGATCGAAAGGCGGCCGGACCGGGTGGGGGCGTCCCCTTCCCCCCTTCGGGGTGGGAAGGAGAGCGAGGGGTTGCGGGGGCGATCCGATGAATCCACCGTTCTGGAGAAGCCACTCCGGCGAGCGCAGGCTTGGCAGGTGGCCGTGGGCGGGGGAGGGAACTTGTCCGATGCCGATGACACCTGTCATGCTCCGTACCCTCCAGGCGGAGAACCATGAGGAGATAGCGGCATGGAAGTACCGGCCGAGGTGCTGATCCACAACGAGACCGTGGGCATGAAGGGGAGCCAGGGGAGGCTCCTCCAGATCAGCGCCGACGGCTACTACGAGGTGAACGTCAAGTTCGGCGACCGCCTCCACCGGGTGCTCCTACCGATCGCGCGGACGGTGCTGATCTGTCGCGATCCGGAGGAGGTGGTTTCGACGGAGGACGTCGAGATCGAACGGTGAGGCCGGACCGGGGGCTCCCGCCGGTCAGATCGACATCGCCCGGAGCATCTCGCGGACGGCTTCGGCGAGGCCCACGAGGACGGCCCTGGCGACGAGGGCGTGGCCGATGTTGAGCTCCTCGATCTCGGGGATCTCGGCGATCGGGCCGACGTTGGCCGCAGTGAGGCCGTGGCCGGCGTAGACGTGGAGCCCGGCCTCGCCGCCCAGGCGGGCGGCCGTTCGGACCTTGGCGAGCTCGGCCTCGACGGCGCTCGCCTCCGTCGCCCCCCGGGCGACCTTCGTATAGGCGTCGGTGTTGATCTCGAAACCGCCTACCAGGTCCCGGGGCAGCCCGGCCGCCGCCTCGATCTGGCGGGCCTCGGGGTCGAGGAAGAGGGAGACCGCGATCCCGGCGCCGGCGAGGCGGCGGGCGGCGGCCTCCACCCGATCCCGGTGACGGGAGAGGTCGAGCCCTCCTTCGGTGGTCAGCTCGTCGGGCCGCTCGGGGACCAGGGAGACCTGGTCCGGCCGGTGGGCCAGGGCGATCGCCACCATCTCGTCGGTGGCCGCCATCTCGAGGTTGAGCTTGCCGGCGATGCTCGCCCGCAGGCGCGCCACGTCCTCCTCCTGGATGTGGCGCCGGTCGCCCCGCAGGTGGACGGTGATGCCGTGGGCGCCGGCCTCCTCGGCGATCCGCGCGGCCTCGACCGGGTCGGGGTAGGCGACGCCCCGCGCCTGGCGCAGGGTGGCGACGTGGTCGACGTTGACCGAGAGCCTCACGCGTCCACCTGGACTTCCATCTCCACCCCCTCGCCCGCCCCGATCGCCGCATCGATGGCCTCGGCGATGCCGCCGGCCAGGGCCTCGACCTCCTCCTGGTCCGGTCCCTCGATCATCACCCGGGCCAGGGGTTCGGTGCCGCTGTAGCGCAACACCAGCCGGCCGTCGGCCCCCAGTCGCTCCTCCGCTTCCCGGACCGCCGCCACCACGGCGGGCAGTCCCGCGAGGTCCGGCTTCTCGCGCACCGGCACGTTGACCAGCACCTGGGGGAAGCGGGTGAAGCCCTCGAGCAGCTCGGAGAGCGGCCGCCCGGAGCCGCCCTCGACGACGCGGGCGACCAGGAAAGCCATCTGGAGGGCGGTCAGGAGCCCGTCGCCGGTGGTCGAGAGGCCGAGGTGCACCACGTGCCCCGACTGCTCGCCGCCCAGGAGGAGCGACTCCCGGCGCAGGGTCTCGACCACCTCGCGGTCGCCCACGCCGCAGCGCTCGACGCCGATCCCGACCTCGGCCAGGGCCCGCTCGAGGCCCAGGTTGCTCATGGAGGTGGCGACGATCCGCGGCGTCCCGAGGGAGCCGGACTCGGCCAGGTCCCGGGCCCAGAGGAAGAGGATGGCGTCACCGTCGCGCTCGCCGCCCGCCTCGTCGACCAGGATCACCCGGTCGGCGTCGCCGTCGAAGGCGACGCCCAGGTGGTGGCCGCCGGCGAGGACCTCCCGGGCGAGGTCGCGGGTGTCGGTGGAGCCGCACCCCAGGTTGACGTTGCGCCCGTCGGGCGAGGCGTGGATCACCTGCACGATGGCGCCGAGCCGGCGGAAGAGGGATTCCGCGAGGGCGGACGCGGCGCCGTTTCCGGCGTCGACCGCCAGGCGCAGGCCGGCCAGCGGGAGCCGGCCGGGCAGGGTGGAGGCCAGGGCCTCGAGGTAATGGTCGACCAGGGCCGCCTCGCGCGAGCCGAGCTCGAAGGTGGCGCGCCCGTCGGTCCCGTCGGGATCGAGGGGGTCCACCGGGTCCGGCCGGTCGGCCGCCAGGCGGGTCTCGAGGGCGGCTTCGGCCGCCGCGCTCCACTTGAACCCCCACGGGTCGATCAGCTTGATGCCGTTGTCCGGGTAAGGGTTGTGGCTGGCCGAGACCACCACGCCGGCCGCCGTGCCCAGGCCGCGTACCAGGTAGGCGATCCCCGCCGTCGGCAGCACGCCGACCCACCGGGGGTCGGCGCCACCGGCGGCGAGACCCTCGGCGAGCCAGGCGCAGATCGTCGGGGTCGACTCCCGCGTGTCCCCGCCCAGGACCACCTCGGGCCGCGCCTCGCCGGTCGTCTCACGGAGCGACTGGGCCAGGTGATGCCCGAGGCCCGTCACGGTCGACCGGTCGAGGGGGAAGCGGCCGAAGGGCGCCCGGATGCCGTCGGTGCCGAACAGCCGCCGCTCGCGAGCGGGCGCGTCGGTCTCCCTCACTGGCCTCCCCCGTCTGCCTTGCCCGCGGCCGGCGACAGGGCGTCCTTCGAGAGCTGTGGTGGCTCGATGGGAACCCGCACGCGCACCAGCCCGGGGTCGACGCTCGCCAGCGGGTCCGGCGGGATCACCGACGCCATCTCGTCGAAGGTCTGCGCGTGGCCGTTCAGGCTCACCGGCCGGGTCCTGATGATCGCCACGTGCTCGAGGCGGCTCGCCGGCCCCTGGACGCTCACCGCCGGTGGGATCGCCACCGGCTCGCCCACCGCGGCTCCGGCTCCCGGCTCGCCGGCGAGGTCCACCTCCACCGGCAGCCGTTTGACCACCTCCCGGTCGAGAGTGAGACGCAGGGTGTTGGGGTCGACCGACACGACGTCCACCCCCTCGGGCACGTAGACCTCATCCGCCGACAGCGGCACGTCGACCGGGCCGGGCTCCCGCTGGGGCAGCTCGACCAGGACGTTGACCAGGAAGGGGTTCAGGGTGCGCACGCGCCGCGAGCCGCCGCGCACCCGCACGTCGATCTGCTGCACCGGATCGAGAACCATCATGTCCTTCGCCGTGTCGTAGGTCACCGAGGCCTGCACCACACGCTCGCTCTGGCGCTCGCGCTTCTCCCAGGAGAGGAAGAACCAGAGCGCCACGGCGATCGCCAGGGCCAGCACCCGCATCGACCAGAGGCTCGCCCGCTCGGTCATGCCGCGGCCCTCCCCTTGAGGGGCCGGGTCTCGGGCTTGAGGTCCGAGATCAGGTACTTGTAAAGGGCGTTGCGCAGGCTCTTGGGGTCGAGGCCCCGGACGAGCTGGCCGTCGTAGGCGAGCGAGATCACTCCGGTCTCCTCGGAAACCACCACGGCGACGGCGTCGGTCTCCTCGCTGATCCCCAGTGCCGCCCGGTGGCGGGTGCCGAAGTCCTTCGAGAGCTCGGGGTTCAGGGTCAGCGGCAAGAACGACGCCGCGGCGGCGATCCGGTCGCCCTGGATGACCACCGCGCCGTCGTGAAGCGGCGTGTCGGGGGTGAAGATGTTGATCAGCAGGTCGAAGGAGGCCACGGCGTCGAGGACGATGCCGTTCTCCACGTAGGTGCGCAGCCCGTCGAGACGCTCGATCACGATCAGGGCGCCGATGCGCCGGGAGGAGAGGCTGGTCGCCGCCAGAACGATCTCGTGGAAGGTGGACTCGACCTGCTGGTTGCGCGACAGGCCCCACAAGGGATTGCGTCCGAAGCTCGCCAGCGCCCGGCGGATCTCGTGCTGGAAGAGCACGATGATCGCGAAGGGTAGGAAGATGAGCAGGCTCTCCAGGATCCGCTTGAGGGTCGGCAGGTCGGCCACCCGGGCCAGGTAGTAGACCAGACCGAGGAACAGGATGCCGAGAAGCATCTGGACCGCCCGGGTGCCCCGGATGAGCAGCAGCAGGTTGTAGACGACGATGGCCACCGCCAGGATGTCGACCACGTCGCGCCATGGCACGTCGAACGGCAGGCGGAGGATCTCGACGAGGATCACGGAGCCCCCTCGCTCGCCGCCCCGCGCCGGGCGGCCTCGCGTCCGATGGCCTCCCAGACGCGGAGGAAGCCCACCGTCTCGGCGACGTCGTGAACCCTCAGGATCGCGGCGCCCCCCGCCGCGGCCCGTGCGGCGGCGGCGAGGCTGCCGGCCAGGCGACGGTCCGGCGGGTCGCCGGTGATCGCGCCGAGGAAGCTCTTGCGGCTCGCGCCCACGAGCACGGGGAGGCCCAGCTCGCGGAGCACCGGCACGGCGCCGGTCAGCGCCAGGTTCTGCTCCGCCGTCTTGCCGAAGCCGAGGCCCGGGTCGACGACGATCCGCTCCCGGGCGATGCCCGCTCCGACCGCCTCCTCGACCGTTCGGGCGAGCTCGTCCCGCACCTCGGCGACGACGTCCTCGAACCGGATGCCGCGCTGCATGCTCGCGAGCTCGCCGCGGCTGTGCATCAGGATCACCGGACAGGCCGCCGGAGCCAGCAGCTCCGCCATCTCGGGATCCGCAAGGGCCGAGACGTCGTTGACCAGGTCGGCGCCGGCCTCGAGCGCGCGGCGGGCGACGGAGGCCTTGCGGGTGTCGACGGAGAGGGGCGCGTCGGTCAGCTCGCGCAGCCCCTCGAGGACGGGCAGCAGGCGGTCGAGCTCCTCCTCCGGGGCCACGAAGGCGGCGCCGGCCCCGTAGACGCCGCCGCCGGGACGCGTCGACTCGGCGCCCAGATCGAGGACGTCCGCCCCCTCGGAGAGCATCTGTAAGCCGCGCTCCACGGCGCGGCCGGGCTCGTCCGGATCGAGCCAGAGGCCGCCGTCGCTGAAGGAGTCGGGCGTCAGGTTGAGCACGCCCATCACCCGCGGGCGCCCGGCGACGAGCTCCAGGCGACGGCCGCGCGGAAGCTCCAGCGCCCAGGTCGTCGGTTTCACCAACGCTTCGCCGGATGCGCCGGGTGGGGGCGTCCCTCGCCCACCTGGAGGGTGGGAGAGGGGCCGAGGGCGAGGGGGGTGGTCCGGTGAATCCGACGCCTTGGAGACGGCACTCAGGCGATCGCAGGCAGGCCCGCTGGCCGTGGGCGGGGGAGCGTCTTTGGCCAGGGCATTAGGGATGGTCGCTCCTCGGAATCCGGAGCGGAGCCTGGTCTGAGAGTTCTGTGCGACGGTGGGCATCGGTGACGCGGCGCCGGGCGGGCGCGGCGACAGTCTATCGTGTCACCGTGTCAGTTCGTGCTGCGCTGGGCGACGCTGGCCGCCACCTTCTCGTCCTCTTCCTCGGACGCCGGCTCGGCGCTCCCGCCCTCGGCGTCGTCCGTCGCGGGCTCGGTGTCGTCGGCGGCGCTCGGATCGAGGCTCCGCTCCGCCGCCTCGTGGCCGACGTCCAGGCCCGCGTCGATGTCTCCCGGCGGCGGCGTCAGGTCCTCGCCGGTGACCTCCTCGATCATGCCGTAGACCCGCTTGCCCTCGATCGACTCCTGGTCGAGGAGCTCTCGGGCCAGGGAGTCGAGGAGATCTCCGTGCTGGGTGAGGATCTGGCGGGCGCGCTCGTAGCCGGAGGTGACGATGCGCTCCACCTCCCGGTCGATGCGGATCGCCGTGTCCTCGCTGTAATCGGAGCGCTGCGCGTAGTCGCGGCCGAGGAAGACCGGCTCGTCGCCGCCCCCGAAGGCGAGGGGGCCGAGGTTCGACATGCCCCACTCGCGCACCATGCGCCGCGCCATCTCGGTGGCGCGCTCGATGTCGTTGCCGGCGCCGGTGGTGATGTCGTCCTGGGTGAGCTCCTCGGCCACCCGGCCGCCCATGAGGATGGCGATCTGCGCTTCCACGTAGCCGCGCCGGTAGTTGTGCTTGTCCTCGGTGGGGAGCTGCATGGTCAGCCCGAGGGCGCGGCCGCGCGGGATGATCGTCACCTTGTGCACGGGGTCGGCGCCGGGGATGAAGGCGGCGACCAGGGCGTGGCCGGCCTCGTGGTACGCGGTGACCTGCTTCTCGTCGTCGGTGAGCATGAGGGTCTTGCGCTCGACCCCCATGAGCACCTTGTCCTTGGCGAACTCGAAGTCCTCCATGGTGACCGACTTGCGGTTGCGCCGGGCGGCGACCAGGGCGGCCTCGTTGACCAGGTTCTGCAGGTCGGCGCCGGCGAAGCCCGTGGTGCCGCGGGCGATCACCTTGAGCTCGACGTTGTCGTCCAGCGGGATCGTTCGCGTGTGGACCTGGAGGATGCCCAGGCGGCCGTTGATGTCGGGCCGGTCGACCACCACCCGCCGGTCGAAGCGGCCGGGGCGCAGCAGCGCCGGGTCGAGGACGTCGGGCCGGTTGGTGGCCGCGATCAGGATGACGCCCTCGTTCGACTCGAAG
>CAZIIB010000029.1:0-14945 GCA_964539125.1 uncultured Thermoanaerobaculia bacterium
GAGGACGTCCCCTTCGACGAGATGGAGGAGTTCTACCGCCGTCTCGAGGACCGGGCCGTGGAGGTGCTGGACGGCTGGGTCGGCGAGCTCGAGCGCGGCGGGCGCCGGGTCGGCCGTCAGGTGCTCTTCGGCCACCGTCTGGAGGAGATCCTCTCCTTCGCCTCCGAGCAGGCCGTCGACCTGATCCTGCTACGCTCCCACACCGTCGAACCGGACGAGCCGGGCAAGGGGTGGGCCACTTTGAGCTACCGCGTGGCGGTGCTCGCTCACTGTCCGGTGCTCCTCGTCAAGTAGGCGCGAGGTGATCCGCCTCGCAGGAGGGACGATGCGCTCCCATGTTCTGGTTGCGGCCACCCTGGCCGCCTCGATCCTCGCGCTGCCCGGCCGGTCGGCGGCGCAGCCCCCGACCTCGACCCCAAACCAGGCTCCCGGCTCGCTGACCGATCCCCGGGAGGTCCACCTGGCGGACCTGGTCCAGATCACCGACGGCGGCGAGAACGCCGAGGCCTACTGGTCCCCCGACGGCTCCGAGCTGGTGCTCCAGTCGACCCACGGCGAGTACGCCTGCGACCAGATCTTCCGGGTCGCAGCCGACGGCTCGGGGCCGATGCGCCTCGTCTCTACCGGCAAGGGGCGCACCACCTGCTCGTACTTCACCTATCCGAAGGGCGAGCGGATCCTCTACGCCACCACCCACCTGGACTCGCCCGACTGCCCACCGTCGCCGGACTACTCCCAGGGCTACGTCTGGGCCCTCTACCCGGGCTACGACATCGTCTCGGTGCGCCCCGACGGCTCCGACCTGGTGCGCCTCACCGACACCCCGGGCTACGACGCCGAGGCCACGGTGTGCCCCGTCGACGGCTCGGTGATCTTCACCTCGGTGCGGGACGGCGATCTCGACCTCTACCGCATGGACCCCGACGGCTCGAACGTACGGCGCCTGACGAACACCCCGGGATACGACGGCGGTGCCTTCTTCTCGCCGGACTGCTCGAAGATCGTCTGGCGGGCGTCGCGCCCGGAGGGCGAGGAGCTCGAGGACTACCGGCGCCTCCTGGCCCAGGGCCTGATCCGGCCGAAGAAGCTCGACCTCTGGGTGGCCAACGCCGACGGCTCGGAGGCCCACCGGGTGACCTACCTGGGCGTCGCCTCCTTCGCCCCGGCGTGGTTCCCGTCCGGCGATCGGCTGATCTTCTCGTCCAACTACGGCGACCCCCAGGGCCGCGAGTTCGACCTCTGGGCGATCAACGTGAATGGCACCGGCCTCGAGCGGCTGACCTACACCCCGGAGTTCGACGGCTTCCCCCTCTTCTCGCCCGACGGCAAGCGGCTGGTCTTCGCCTCGAACCGGCACCACGAGAAGCCGGGCGAGACCAACATCTTCGTCGCCCGCTGGGTCGACGCCCCGCCGTCCGGGGAGGCGGCCGGCTCCGGCACCGCGACGGGCGAAGCCGCCGCGCCGGCCCTGCCGGACGAGCTCCTCGCCCCCGACCGTTACCTCGCCGACGTCGCCTGGCTGGCCGACGACGCCCGGGACGGCCGGGGCGTGGGCACCCCCGGGATCGTCGCCGCCCGGGACTGGTTGGTGCGGCGCTTCCGCGCTCTGGGGCTCGAGCCGGCCGGCGAGGACGGCGGCTACCTCCAGGCCTTCGAGGTACCCGTGGAGGTGGAGGTCGGAGCGGGGACCGCCCTCGAGATCGACGGGGCTCCGGTGGCCCCGGACGCCTTCGTCCCGGCCGGGTTCTCGGCTTCGGGCTCGGTCGCGGGGCCGGTGGTCGCGGCCGGCTATGGCATCGTGAGCCCGGAGCTGGAGATCGACGACTACGCGGGGCTCGACGTCGCGGGCAAGGTGGTGGCGGTCCGCCGCTTCACCCCCGAGGCGGTCACCGACGACACCGCCAAGCGCCGCCTGAGCGATCTGCGCTACAAGGCCTTCACCGCCCGGGAGCACGGCGCGGTCGCCCTGATCGTGGTGGACCTGCCCGGCGAGGAGGTGGAGGAGGCGCCGCTGCCCGGGCTGCGCGTCGACACGGGAACCGATGCCGGGATCCCGGTGGTGGTGGCCACGCGGGCCGCGGCCGCCGCCCTCTTCGAGCCCCCGGCCGAGGGCGGGTCGCCGCACTCCATCGAGCTGGCCGTGGCGCTGAAGCACCGCGACGAGACGGCCTGGAACGTGGTCGGCCGGCTACCGGCCGGCGCGCCCGAGACGGCTCGGCGGCCCGGCGCAGTGATCCTGGGAGCCCACTACGACCATCTGGGCTTCGGCGGCCCGGAGTCCATGGCGCCGGGGATCGTGGCGCCCCACAACGGGGCGGACGACAACGCCTCGGGAGTCGCCGCCGTGCTGGAGGCGGCCCGCGCCCTCGCCGCCCGCCGGACGGAGCTCGACCGCGACGTGGTCTTCGTCGCCTTCTCGGGCGAGGAGTCGGGGGTGCTGGGGTCGACCGCCTTCACCCGGCGACCGCCGGGCGGGCTGGACCTCTCCCGGGCCCTGGCCATGATCAACCTGGACATGGTCGGCCGGCTGCGCGAGAAGCTCACCGTCCTGGGCATCGAGTCGGCCGCGGAGTGGCGGGGGATCGTCCTGCCCCGGTGCCGCGAGCTGGAGCTGCCGTGCTCGCTGGGTGGCGACGCCTACGGTCCGTCCGACCACACCCCGTTCTACGCCGCCGGCGTGCCGGTGCTGTTCCTGTTCACGGGCGCCCACGCCGACTACCACAAGCCGTCGGACGACTGGCAGAAGATCAACGCCGCGGGCGGCGCGCGGGTGGCCCGGCTGGCGGCCGACGTGGCCCTCGACCTGACGGAGCGCGAGGCACCGCTGACCTACGAACGGGTCGCGGCGCCGCCGCCCCGGGGCGACGTACGCTCCCACGGCGCCTCGCTCGGCGTGGTGCCGGATTACGCCGGTGCGGGAGAGGGCACGACCGGGATGCTCCTCGCCGGGGTGCGCCCGGGGGGGCCGGCGGAGGAAGCCGGCATGCGCCGGGACGACCTCCTGGTGGAGCTTGCCGGACACGAGATCCGGGACGTCTACGACCTGGTCTTCGTGCTGCGTCAGGCCAAGCCGGGCCAGACCACCCGGGCGGTGGTGGTGCGCGGCGGAGAGCGCCTCGAGCTCACCGTCACGTTCGGTGAGAGCACCCGCCCGCGCTGAGCCAGGAAGGTGGCGTCCCCTTCCCCCCCAGACCACAGCGCTGCGCGCTGCGGTGCCCGGAGGGAAGGGGTTGTGGGGGGATGCGGTCAGAACCGCAGGCCGAAGGCCAGCACCCCCTGGGTGTCGTTCGAGAGCAGGACCTTCGCCTGGAAGAACGGGCGCACCGGACCGTGTACGAGCCCGATGCCGGCCAGGGCGTTGACGCCGAGGTCGGTGGTGGTGTTGTCGTTGCGGTGGCGGCGGTCGTTACCGTAGTCGCGCACCACCAGGGCCGGGCCACCGCCGGCCCAGATCGACCAGTCGCCGGCGCGGGTGATGTCGTAGTGGAAGTCGGCGTTGACGGTCCACAGCGATCCGGGATCGACGAAGACATACTCGACGTTGGGGTTGAAGTACCAGCCGGCCGTGAGTCCGGTCAGGATGCCGCCGCCGACGAAGCCCGAGTCGGCGTCCGTGTAGACGCCGCCGCGAAGGTCGAGGTCGACCTGAGCCTGGGCAGGACGGGGAGCCGCCATCACGGCGGTGGCGAGAATTGCAAAGGCTGCGAGAGCCAGTCGATTTCGTGACATGATGAGTACCCTCCGTAATGGATGGATGCCGCCCGTGGGCGGCAGTTCTCCCCGTGTCCAAGCAAACCTCGTGCCTCTGATGACCAACCTGCGGGGCCATGCCCTCACCGTGGGACGGCGCCTGGCGTGGAGCCTGCGCCCCGATCCGCCGCCCGATTCGGTGCCCTGGGAGACCGTCCTGGACGACCCGACGGTGGGGCCGGTCCGGCTCACCGGCCGGCTCTCGGAGCCGGGCGCAGCGCGCGCGATCGTCGTGGTGGTGCACGGCCTCGGAGGGTCGGCCGACTCGAGCTACGCGGTGCGGGCGGCGCGGGCGGCGGTGGCCGCGGAGCTCGCCTGCCTGCGGCTCAACCTGCGGGGCGCCGACCGGCTGGGAGAGGACTACTACCATGCGGGGCTCACCGCCGACCTGGCGGCGGCCGTGGCGTCGCGGGCCCTCGAGCGCTACCCCGCCGTCCTGGTCCTCGGGTTCTCGCTCGGCGGGCACCTGGCGCTGCGCTGGGCCGCCGAGGGGGCCGCGGGTGCCGGGGGCCGGGCGCGCGGCGTCGCCGCGGTCTGCGCCCCTCTCGACCTGGCGGCGGGCGGCCGGCTGATAGACCGGCCCGAGTTCTGGCTCTACCGGCGGTATCTCTTCGCGAGCCTGATCGAGATCTACCGCGCCGTCGCCCGGCGGCGGCCGGTGCCCATCCCGGTGGACGAGGCGGCGGCGATCCGGCGCTTCCGGGAGTGGGACACGCGCGTCGTCGCCGCCCGCCACGGCTTTCGCGACGCCGACGACTACTACGCCCGGGCCTCCGTCGCTCCGCTCCTCGAGCGGCTGTCCGTGCCCGCCTTGCTGGTGGAAGCCGAGAGCGATCCCATGGTGCCGGAGTCCACCGTCCGGCCGGTCCTCGCCGGGCGGGACGTTCCCCTCGAGCTCACCTGGGTCCCCGGCGGTCACATCGCCTTCCCCCGGGGTACCGATCTGCGGCTCGGAGAGCCCACCGAGCGGGGTCTCGAAGCGCAGGTCATCACCTGGCTGCGCGAGCGCGCCGAGTGAGACTTCGATCCGAAACGACCGTGCTATAAAGGAGCCTCATGTCCGACAGAAAGTACCGACAGCGGGGTTATCAGGACTCCGACGGGAGCGACCGCCCCGGCCGATCCGGGCGGCAGGGACCGCCCCGCGAGCGCCGCGAAGGCCCTCGCGGCCGCGGCCTGGGCGCGCCCACGGCCAGCGTCTTCCGCTGCGCCGCCTGCGGCGGCCGGGTCGAGGTCATCGGCGAGATGCCGCTGGACGCCGACTGCCCGCACTGCAAGGCCGCTCTGCACTCCTGCACCAACTGCGCGCACTTCGACCCCTCCGCGCCGCTCGAGTGCCGCCAGCACGAGACGATCCCGGAGAAGGTGACCCGCAAGGCCAAGGCGAACACCTGCCCCGTCTTCCTGCCCAAGGAGACGAAGGAGTTCGCCTCGGAAGGCCAGGGCCCCTCGGTGGGCGACGCCAAGAAGGCTTTCGACGCCCTGTTCGGCGACCTGTGACGCGGCGCGAGAAGGCGGAGCGGATCCTCGAGACCCTGGACCGCCTCTACCCGGACGCCGCCATCCCGCTCTCCCACCGGGATCCCTTCACCCTCCTGGTCGCGGTGGTCCTCTCGGCCCAGACGACCGACAAGAAGGTCAACCAGGTCACCCCGGCGCTCTTCGCAAGGGCACCGACCCCGGAGGCGCTCGCCCGCCTGCCGGTCGAGGAGATCCGGGAGCACATCCGCGAGATCGGCCTCGCCAACACCAAGGCGAAGAACCTGAAGCGCCTCGCCGAGCTCCTGGTCGAGGAGCACGGCGGCGAGGTTCCCCACGGCTTCGCGGAGCTCGAGGCCCTGCCGGGCGTGGGCCACAAGACGGCGTCGGTGGTCAAGGTCCAGGCCTTCGACGAGCCCGCCTTCCCGGTCGACACCCACATCCACCGCCTCGCCTGGCGCTGGGGACTCTCGAACGGCAAGAGCGTGGAGCGGACCGAGCGCGACCTGAAAAGGGTCTTCCCCGAGGAGAGCTGGGGCCGGGCCCACCTCGAGATGATCTATTTCGGGCGCGAGCACTGCCCGGCCCGGAGCCACGACTTCGCGGCCTGTCCGATCTGCTCCTGGGCGATGAGCGAGAGCCGCCGCCGCCAAGAGCGCCGAGCCGGCAAGAGACCCTGGAAGTAGTCGGAAGCCGCGCTCTTGCGCGCTGGGTGCCCCTTCATTGACAAGATATATCGAACATGTTAAAGGTAAGAGTTGTGCATCTGTGCGGAACTCTCGTAGACGGTTGGGTTGCCTCCTCTGCGACCCGGATCTGTAGAGTGATCGCGGGCCGAATGGCTCCCTTCTGGGTTCTCCTGCTGCTCGCCACCGCTCCGGTGATCGGCTCGTCGCTCCCCGTCCGGGGCCGGGTCATCGGTCAGGGAAGGCCGCTCGCCGGGGTCGCTGTGTCCCTTCTTCCCGCCCCCTCGGAGTACCAGGCGGGCGAGCTGGCTTGGTCAGGAGAGTCCCGTCCGAAGGCGGCGGTGACCACCCAGACCCGGGCGGACGGTGAGTTCGAGCTGGAAGCGCCGGAAGCCAGCCTCTGGATCGTACGTGCCGAGCGCAAGGGTTTCGCCCCCATGGAGCTGCGCCTCCTTCCCCTCGCGGAGGCGACGGACCTCCCGACCCTCGACATGACCCGAGGGCACCGGCTGGAGATTCTCGTGCGCTCGCCAACCGGCAAGCCGCTGAAGGGCTCGCGAGTACTGGTCGGGCCGGCGCGGGGCTTCGTGGCGAAGAGCTACTTCCACCTCGCCTGGCGCGCCGCCCGACAGGTGCTCGATGCCGACGACTCCGGAAAGGTCACTCTCAACATCGCGGCATCTCCGATGCGACTCGAGGCGACAGCGCCGAGCCACGAGCCCGCCGTCGTCGCGGCAAGTCGGGCTCGGCGGACGACGATTCACCTCAGTGAGATGCCGCAACGAGAGGTCCTCGTTCGACATCCGTCGAAGCACTCAGCACCGGGAGTCCTGATCTGGGCGGCGGGGAGCGAGCTGCCCATCGCCCGGACCGACTCTCGGGGGCGAGCCGTGGTTCCCTGGAGTCCCGGGGAGGCTTCTCCAGGCTTGCGGTTGCTCGCGCCTGACGGAGCCGCCCTTCGAGTCCAGAATCTCCGGCGGGCCGCAGCCTCACCGAGGACCCCGAAACCGATTCCTCTCACGCTGGAGAAACCCCGAGCGATCGCAGGCCGTGTGATCTCCCTTCCCGACCGGAAGGTCCTGGCAAGCGCCTGGGTCTGGCAGGGGGGCGATCCAGTGGAGGTCGTTCATACGGATCCGAGTGGCAGCTATCAGCTCTCGCGAACCCCGTGGGCGTCGGGCCTGCTTCGCGCCGGGGCACCCGGCTTCTTCACCGAGAGTCGAGACGTAAGTTCCCTCGCGCCCAACGGCGCGGCGGGGCCGACGTTCGCGCTCCCTGCCTCGAGCGCGATTTCCGGGGTCGTCACCGACGAAGAAGGGCATCCCCTGGCGGGTCTGGAAGTGAAGACCCGCTTCGAGAGGCGCCGAGGGGACCTCAGCCAGGTCAATCCTCCGCTGTGGGAGCGGCGCAGCGGCGGGGTGGCCATCACCCGGAGAGACGGCCGCTTCCGACTAGGGAACCTCGTGCCAGGTATCGAGTACCGGATGCGGGTCCAGGCCGACGGGTTCTCGCCCTACGAAAAAGAGGTCACGGCGCCGTCACGACGAGGCCGGCCCACCTCTGACCTGAAACTCGTCCTCACGCCCGGAGTGCGAGCGGCAGGCCAAGCTCTAGATCCGTCGAACCAGCCGGTGGTGGGCGCCCGCGTGACCGTCGAGCCCGCTCAACCTACCGACGAGATCGAACGCTGGCAACGCCTCCAAGACGATCCCGTCGAACGTACCGCGTCGACGGACTCCAGCGGGCGCTTCGAGGTGGCGGGTCTTCCCGAGGGCCGCATCGACCTGACGGTCGAGGCGTTCGGCTGGGCGACCGCCAGGGTTCCCGGGATCGCGGTGGAGCGCCAGCGAGGAGTCGCAGACCTGGGCACGGTGATTCTCCGGCGCGAGGCGAAGATCGTGGGGCGTGTTCAGGATGGCGACGGAAACCCGGTGAGCGGGGCCACCTTGACGATCGTGCCGGACGATCCGATCTTGGCGCTCGCTGCGTCCGACGGCACGCGAGGGTCCACCGAGCCGGATGCCCTCAGCGATAGCGACGGCCGGTTCGAGATCGGAGGCCTGGCACGGGGGCAGCGGGTCAAGCTGCGGGTGGACTGTAGCGGATTCGGCCTTCTCGTCTTGCCTGCGGTCAGGGCGGGCGGAGATCCCGTCGTCGCCACCTTGAGCCGGACGCGCGCTCTCGCGGGACGAGTCTCCGGCTCGGACGGTTCCTCCATCTCGGGAGCGCTGGTCCGAGTGGACACATTGGAGGCGCTGCGGGTCGCCGGCGCCCAGTTCATCAACGCGACGCGTCCTTCGAGCCTCTCCGGGCGCAGCGGAGAGGACGGCCGTTTTGTGCTCCGAGGCCTGGACCCTGGCCGGCTCCGGCTTCACGTGACTGCCTCCGGTTGGCAATCACGGACGCTCAGCGTCACGCTGCCGGCAGGAGACGAGGGCGCTTCCGATGAGCTCGAAGTCGTCTTGGATCCAGCCGCCACCGTGGTGGGTCTGGTGCGAGATGCGGACGGCGAACCGGTTGTCGGGGCGGAGATCCGCAGGGCCGAGCCGGATCCCCCACCGGGTGTCTTGAGCTTTCGCGCGCCCCTGGCGACAGCCGATGGCGACGGGCGCTACCGCGTTGGCGACGTGGAGCCCGGCCACTTGATTCTCGAGGCCCGCCATCCAGAGCTGGGAGTCGCCCGGGGAGAGATCCAGGCACTCCCCGGCGAGAATCATCTGGATTTCCAGCTCGAGGCGGAGCGCAGCCTGGCGGGCATGGTGGTCGACTCGACAGGAACACCTGTCGATGGCGCTCTGATAACCGCGAGCTCGGCTCAGGTGAGCCACGATCCGCCGGCCGTCCGGAGCGGCGCAGGGGGCCGGTTCCACTTTCCGGCGATGATCCGGGGGTCCTACAACGTAAGCGCAAGCAAGACCGGTCTGGGCCGATCGGCCGAACCCGTGAGAGTCGATCTGGCGGATGCCTCGGTCCAGGATGTCGTCGTCGAGCTCGCACCCGAAGCACGAGTTCGGGGCACGCTGTACGGCCTGAGCTTCGAGGAGCTGCCGCGCGTACGCTTGCAGGCGAACGACCTGGTGGACGTGGGCCATGTTCGTCACGACGGGAGCTACGAGATCGACCACCTCGCCCCTGGGGCCTGGACGATCGTCGCCGAGCTTCCGGGAACCGGCCGGCAGGCGACGGGACGGGCCTCACTGGATCCCGAGGATCCCGAGGCGGTCCTGGACCTCGACTTCGAGGCCGGCTTGACCCTCCATGGCTTCGTGACCCTCGAGGCCGAGCCCTGGCCGGGCGCCGCCGTCACGGTCCTGGACTCTTCGGGGGTTGAAGGCTGGGCCGAGACCGACGGGTCCGGCGAGTTCGAGGTTGCCGGCCTGAAACAGGGTCGTGTCAGCGTCGAGGTCGGGGATACGAGCGGGGAGATCCGGAGTCGGCGACCGGTCGAGCTGGACGGCGACGCCACCGTTCGAATCGATGTGACTCTGGGCGTGCTCGAGGGCACCGTCGTCGACGCAGTGTCGCGCCAGCCAATCGCCGGCGCCCGGGTCGTCGTGAGCCCGGTTCCCGCGGTAGGAATCGGCGCCCCCGCTCGGACCGCGGAGACCTCGGCCGAGGGCGCCTTCGCCAAGTTGAGGCTGACCACCGGGAGGTGGAGGATCCAGGTAAGCCAACCGGGCTATCGAACGCTGAGCCGGGAGATCGAGATCGAGACCGGGACCCGTTCCGAGGATCTTGCCCTGGTGCCCCTACCTGCGCGCTGACGAGTCGAGGTCATCGCGGCCTGTATCTTTTCGCTGGGATCCCTCGGAACCCTTCTGGCTGACGAACCCGCCGCACCGCAGGTGTCGAATTTCTTCGCGAGCGCCTCCGCGCTCGGCTCGGATCTGACCTGTGAGGTTCCATCTGCGAACTCTGGGTGCGATGGAGCGCTCGGCAGTGTCGTGGGCGCGTATACCGGGCCTGGCGATAGCTGCTGTTCACGGCACCTCGAGACCTGCGAAACGCTGATCTGCATGTGCGGAATCCAGCAATTCAGTTGTTATACGAAAACTACTGGCGGATGCGCCAGCTTCTGCCGTTGCGTCTACTGTCCGGAGTGACCGGCGGGCACTAAGTGCCTCGCCAGTTGGAGCCGCCGGTTCGGGAGCCACCTCCCAGCCGGCGGCTCGCGTTACACTCGCTCGCGATGAGCGATACAGACCAGCGGTCCGCGAGCCTCGCCACCAACCGCCTGGCGGGCGAGTCCAGCCCTTATCTGCTGCTTCACGCCCACAACCCGGTCGACTGGTACCCCTGGGGCGAGGAGGCCCTGGAGCGCGCGCGGCGCGAGGAGCGGCCGATCTTCCTCTCGATCGGCTACTCGACGTGCCACTGGTGCCACGTCATGGAGCGCGAGTCGTTCTCCGATCCGGAGATCGCCCGGCTGATGAACGAGCACTTCGTCAGCGTCAAGGTCGATCGCGAGGAGCGTCCGGACGTGGACGAGATCTACATGAGCGCCACGCAGATCCTCACCGGCCAGGGTGGCTGGCCCAACTCGGTCTTCCTCACTCCCGACCTCGAGCCTTTCTACGCCGGCACCTACTTTCCTCCCGACGACCGCTACGGGCGGCCCGGGTTCCGGGCGGTGCTCACGGGCCTCGCCGACGCCTGGGAGAGCCGTCGTCAGGACGTCCACGCCCAGGCCGGCGAGGTCGCCCAGGCGATGAAGCGGGTCCTCGAAGAGCGCTTCGCACCGGGCAGCGAGCCGGCCGGAGCCGACGTCGCCGAGCGGGCCTACCAGGCGCTGCTTCGCACCTACGATCCGGTCCAGGGCGGGTTCGGGAGCGCGCCGAAGTTTCCCACCCCCGCGAACCTCTACCTGCTCCACGAGCTCGCCGGCTCTCCCGCCGCTCCGCAGGCGGGCGCCATGCTCGAGCGCACCCTCGACGCCATGGCCCGTGGCGGGATCTACGACCAGCTCGGCGCCGGCTTCCATCGCTACGCCACCGACGGCTCGTGGCGGGTGCCCCACTTCGAGAAGATGCTCTACGACAACGGGTCGCTGCTCGAGCTCTACGCCCTCGAGCACGAACGCACCGGCGCGCCCGAGCCGGCGCGGATCGCGCGCGAGACGGCGGCCTTCCTGGTGCGCGAGCTCGCGCCGGCCGAATCCGAGGTGGGCGCCTTCTGGAGCGCCATAGACGCCGAGACCGCCGGCCGCGAGGGCGCCTTCTACGTCTGGACCGCCTCGGAGCTCCGCGAGGTCCTGGGCGAGGAGGACTTCCAGTTCCTCGCGCCCATCTACGGGTTCGACGGGCCGCCCTTCTTCGAGGACGAAGCCTACGTCCTCCACCTGCCGGCGTCGCTCGAGGAGCAGGCCACCCGCCGCAAGGTGAGCCGCGACGAGCTGCTGTCCGAGATCGAGCCGCTGCGCCGCCGCTTGCTCGAGGCCCGGGACGAGCGGCCGCGGCCCGCCACCGACGACAAGGTGCTCGCCGACTGGAACGGCATGGCGATCCGCGGCCTGGTGGTGGCCGGGCGGGCGCTGGGGGAGAGCTCCCTGGTGGCGCGCGCGGCGCGTGCGGCCGACTGGATCTGGGACGCGATGCGTCCGGAGGGTGGTCCGCTGCTGCACGCGGTGCGACTCCGGTCCGGTGGGGCTGGCGAGATCACGGGGCGCGTCCCCGCCTTTCTCTCTGACTACGCCTTCGTGGTCCGGGCGCTGCTGGGGCTGCACGCGGTGGACGGCGACGCGCGCTTCCTCGAGCGGGCGGTGGTCCTCGCCGACGAGCAGCGAGAGCGGCTCGCTCACCCCGACGGCGGCTTCTTCAACGCCGGGGAGGGCTCCGACCTCCTGTTCCGGAGCCAGGAGATCTTCGACGGCGCGACTCCGGCGGCGAACGGAGTGGCCGCCCTGAATCTGCTGGAGCTCGCCCGCCGCACCGGCGACGGCCGATTCGCCGCCGCCGCCGAGCGGGCCCTCGCCGCGTATGCCCCGGTGGTCGACCAGGCGCCGGAGGCGACGCGCATGCTGGCCCTCGGCACGGCTCGCTATCGTGGCGAGACGAAGGGTGGTTGACTTCGGGCGTCCGGACGTAGTAACCTAGATCTGAAGAACAGGCGTGTCGAGGGACGCGCCGCAGGACCTTCGAGCACTGGGCGGGAGCGACCCGACGGTCGGTCCCGCTTTCGTGTAAGAAGGTTGTTTGCCTGCAGGCGTCTACCGGGAGGTCCGGAAGATCCGGGGCGAGCCGACGCGGGGCTTGAATCCGCGGAGCAAGTGCAAGTAGTCGGTCGGTATCGCATTTTGGGCCCCGACTACGGCGAGAAATCAGGGAGTGCCAGATGCGTGCCACCGGAAAAGTCAAGTGGTTCAACGAGGCCAAGGGTTTCGGCTTCATCACCCCCGAGGATGGCTCGAAGGACTGCTTCGTCCATTACTCGGCGATCCAGGGCAACGGGTTCCGAACCCTGGCTGAAGGGGATCGGGTCGAGTTCGACGTCGTGCAGGGCCAGAAGGGCCCAGCGGCGGAGAACGTGTCGAAGATGGCCTGAGCCTCGACACCGGATGCGAGGTGAACGGCCCCCGGGTGATCCCCGGGGGCCGTTTTCTATTGGGGGCCCCCGGTCCTGGAAGGTGTGGGATGATCCGGGGGATCCTCATCCCCGACCGGAGGGCGTGCGCATGGACTTCGACGACCACGACGACGAGACGCCGGAATCGCTCGAAACCGACGAGCTGTCCCGGTTCGTCCAGACCTATCTCCGCCAGATCGCCGAGGTCGGCGTTCCGGCCGACGAACCGCCCCCCGAGCCCGGTCCCGCCTGGGCGGTGGAGGAGGCCGAGGAGGAGGGGACGTTCCGGGTGCGCAGCGAGGAAGGCCAGGTGGCCGGGGTCACCTTCCCCGACCGACAGTCGGCGCTCCTGATGGCCGCGCTCCTCACCGCCGCGGCGCCGGAGATCCTGGGGCCGGGAGGGCTGGGCGCGCCCTCCGAGATCGCCGAGGCGGAGGATCCCGCGGAGCGGATCACCCGGCAGAAGGAGTCGGTGGCGCGGGTCCTGCGAGCGCTGATCTCCAACCCGCGAGCCGCCGAGCTGTTCATCGAGAGCGTCGACACCGAGGTCCTGCGCGAGGCCTACGAGATCGCCCAGGCCCGCCTCGCCGAGAAGGGCGAGGACGACAAGGCGAACTGAGCTCACTCCGCGGGTCTTCTGCGAATTCGGGGCCTCCCCGGCGGCCCCGACTGTGGTAGAAACAGGCCATGGTGAGTGACCCAGCCTGGGCGCTCGTAGCTCCGGGCCGTCCTGTCTTCCGGCAGCGCCGGAGGACCCTCCCCCTCCACAGCTCCATCGTCCCCCTTTCCGATCTCGATGCCTGACGAGCGGTCCCGGAAGATCTTCGTCCTCGATACCTCGGTCGTCCTCTACGACTTCAAGGCCCTGAGCAACTTCGAGGAGCACGACGTCGCCGTGCCCCTGACCGTCCTCGAGGAGCTCGACCAGTTCAAGAAGGGCAACAACGTCATCAACCTCCACGCCCGGGAGTTCATGCGGCAGCTCGACCGGCTCTCCCAGAACCACGACCTGCGCCGGTGGATCCCGATCAACGGCGCCGGCAAGGGGCGCTTCCGAGTGGTCTCGGAGGAGAACGGGGAGATCGACGCCGCCGAGATCTTCGGCTCGCGCAAGAACGACCATCGGATCTTGAACGCCGCCCTGGCGCTGGCGCGGAACGAGGCGCCCCGCCGGGTGATCCTGGTGTCGAAGGACATCAATCTCCGGGTCAAGGCCCGGGCGGTGTCGCTGACCGCCGAGGACTACGAGACGGTCCGGATCAAGGACGTCGATCACCTCTACCGCGGCACCAGCCATCTCGAGGTCTCGGACCACAGCCTGATCGACCGCCTGCACGCGGAGGAGGGGCTGCCGGTGGCCGACGTCCTGAAGGAGCCGCCGCTCGCGAACCACTTCTTCATCCTGCGCAACGGCTCCTCGAAGTCCGCCCTGGCCCATTACGATCCGGTGAGCCGTCGGCTCGAGCGGGTGACCAAGTCCTCCGCCTACGGCATCGCGCCGCGCAATGCCGAGCAGACCTTCGCCCTCGCCGCCATCCTCGACGCGGACATCCCGCTGGTCTCGATCAGCGGCGCCGCCGGGACGGGCAAGACCCTCCTGGCCCTGGCCGGCGCCCTCGAGCAGCGGCGCCACTTCCGGCAGATCTACCTCGCCCGGCCCGTGGTGCCCCTGTCGAACAAGGATCTGGGCTACCTGCCCGGCGACATCCACTCGAAGGTCAATCCCTACATGCAGCCGCTGTGGGACAACCTGTCGGTGATCAAGAACCAGTTCGGGGAGACCTCGAAGGAGTACCGGCGGATCGACGAGATGATCGAGCACGAAAAGCTCCACATCGTGCCGCTGGCCTACATCCGGGGGCGGAGCTTCGCCAACATCATCTTCATCGTCGACGAGGCGCAGAACCTGACGCCGCACGAGATCAAGACGATCATCACGCGGGCCGGGCAGGGAACGAAGATCGTGCTGACGGGGGACGTGTACCAGATCGACACGCCGTACCTCGACGCCCACTCGAACGGGCTCTCCTACCTGATCGATCGCCTCCGCGGCAACTCGCTCTACGCGCACATCAATCTGGAGAAGGGCGAGCGGAGCGAGCTGGCGAACCTGGCGAGCACGTTTCTGTAAGAAGCGCTTCGCCCGTCGGAGGGAGGTGTCCTCGACGGGATCGCCTTCTGACGCGTCACTTTCCCCCTCCCACGGGCGGCTGCTCGGCGAGACCCTTGCGGCCCGGGCCTGCAGCGGCGCAGCGAGGGAGTGGATCCCCCCCGCAACCCCTCGACTCCCTTCCCGCCCAAAGGGGGGAAAGGGGACGCCCCCATCCGCGCTTCGCCTTGGCGGGGGCCCCTTCGCCTGCGCTTCACGGCGTGCGGTGACCCTCCTACCGGCGACCCCGCCCGCTGCCCAGCAGCGCCTCGCGGTATCTCGCCACCGGCACCGGGCCCATGTCGATCATGTGGTCCATG